>NZ_JBJACT010000033.1:0-69374 GCF_044778005.1 Mesorhizobium sp. IMUNJ 23033 | reverse complement strand
CTCGGCAAGGTCGTGAAACAGATTGAGACGCCTCGCTCTCCTGACCCCATCATGCGGCGGCCAGAGCGCCGATCGCGAAGAGAAGCGAGTGACCTACGGGACGGTCCAGAAAAAAGTGCAGGAGTGGCTTGACCTAAACGACCCCAATCAGAGAGGACTCTCATTAGCTCCAATTTACTGCCATATTATTCAGGCTCTCTACTTTAGAGAGCGACAGCCGTCCTTAAGAGCATGCGCCAGCCATCTGAAAACGCGATGGCACCGTCCGGAACATTATATTGGCGGAGCCGTAGCCACTTGGCAGATACTTGAAGGGTCACGGATCAACTGCAGCCGCCCATCAACGCGGTCTGAAAATCGAGCGAACCGAAGTGCGGATCAAAGATACCTGCTCGTGCCTTGCAACGGCGCGTTTTTTCTATGACGACCAACCTGCCATCAGGGTCGGCGTAGTGCAGCGCGGCTTCATTTATGCTGGCGAACCGATAACGCCCGGGTTCACGTCAATTCGCGTTCCGGCATCTCCGCCGAGGTCAAGGCTTCGCTCAGGATCATCAAGATCGAGCAGCCTGGCGGCCGCAAGGCCAGCGTCAGGTCAAGACGGTTGGCGGAACTTGTTGACAAACTCAAGAACGGAGATGGCCATTCTTCTCGTTGCCGAACACGACAACCACACCCTTTCCGACCAGACCGCGAAGGCGCTCACCGCCGCGGAGATCGGTTCCGAAGTCGATGTGCTGGTCGCCGGCAAAGGCGCGAAGCCCGCCGCCGATGCCGCCGCAAAGTTCAAGGGCGTGCGCAAGATGCTGCTTGCCGACGCCGACGGCTATGACGCGCTAGTCGCGCCGGCGACCGCGGGCCGCCGCACTCCTGGATGTCATGCAGGTCCCCGAGATCATCGCCGTGGTTTCGTCCGACACCTTCAAGCGGCCGATCTCGGCCGGCCACGCCATCCAGACCGTGCAGTCGACCCATCCATGAAAGGTCATTGCGGTACGGACGGCTTCTTTTCCGTTAGCCTCCCAAGGCAATTCGGCTGTTGTCGAGCATGTCTCGGCGGCAGCCGACCCCGGCCTCCCCAGCTTCGACGAAAACTGGCTGCCGGAGAGCGACCGGCCGGAACCGACCTCGGCCAAGATCATCATCTCGGGCGGCCGCGCGCTGGCCTCCTCGGAGAAGTTCCAGGATGTTATCCTGCCGATGGCCGACAAGCTCGGCGCGGCCGTCGGCGCCAGCCGCCCGGCGATCGACGCCGGCTAGCCGCCGAACGACTGGCAGGTCGGCCAGACCGGCAAGGTCGTGGCACCTGATCCCTACATTGCGGTCGGCATCTCCTGCGCCATCCAGCACCTTGCGGGCATGAAGGCTTTCGAAGGTCATCGTCGCCATCAACAAGGACGAGGAGGCGCCGATCGTCCAGGTCGCCGACTACGGCATCGTCGGCGGCCTTTTCGTCATCCTGCCCGAGCTCTCCAGATCGATTTGACCCGAAGGTACAATGTCTCAACTTCAGATTCTAACTCTAACCTGCGATGATCGTCCCGGCATTGTCGCGGCGGTCGCAACCGAACTGACTGCGCTCGGTGCCAACATTGCCGAGAGCAGCCAATTCTGGGACCGCACCAGCAATCGCTTCTTCATGCGTCTGGCCGTTGAAGGAGACGAGTCGGTTTCGACCGCGTCAATCGATCGTGCGCTCAAACCAGCAATCGACCGCTTCGGTTTGCGTGTTCACACCGTCGATGCGCGCCGTAGGCCCAAGATCATCATAATGGTGTCGAAATTCGACCATGCGATGCTTCATCTGCTATACCAGATCAAGGTCGGTTGGCTGAACGCCGACGTGGTCGCGATCGTCTCTAACCACCAAGACAGCCGTGGGGTCGCCGAGCGGGAGGGACTCGCCTATCATTACTGGCCGGTATGCAAGGACAACAAGACCGAGCAGGAACAAAAGCTGCTGGGTCTCGTGCGCGAAACTGAGCCGGACCTCGTGATCCTGGCCAGGTACATGCAAGTCCTGTCCGACGATTTGTCAACTCGCCTGTTCGGCAAGATGATCAACATCCATCATTCCTTCCTGCCCTCCTTCAAGGGCGCAAAGCCCTATCATCAGGCATACGAGCGGGGAGTGAAGCTCATCGGGGCAACCGCGCATTACGTGACGCCCGACCTCGACGAAGGTCCCATCATAGATCAGGAGACTGAGCGCGTAACGCATGCAATGAGCGCGGAGGATTTCGTCGCAACGGGCCGCGACATCGAAAGCCGGGTCCTTGCGCGGGCCGTCAAGCTACATTTGGAGCGGCGGATCATGCTCAACGGAAATAAAACAATCGTATTCTCAAGTTGACTGACACGCCGTGATGAAACATGGCAATCAGCGGCACAGCGGCTTGAGGTCTCGGAAGGGGTTATGGGACCACGTGCTACTGGTCCAGCTGTAGCCGGATTTTTGGGCGATGGCAGACAAACAGGAACCTGCAGACGGTATCCCAGCGGCTGCAGGCTTGATCGTGATCTGGTTTTTGTGGCTTCTCGTGACTGCGCTTGGCATCCGCCCCCGAAAAATCGCCTCCTGAAAAGCCGATTATTGCTTACGGTTGACCGGGTAGTGCTTGAACTCGGCAGCCCGGCCGATGATCGATGCTCCTGCATGCCGGCGCATTGGTGTTGAGCAATGCGCCGGCGTTCGCGCGAAACAGTGGAAACTCAGTAATTTACCAGCAGGTCACGGGGCATGCTGCTCAGCGACTTGGCGCCGTTCTCGGTCACTCGGACAGTCTCACTGAAGATGTAGCCGTCATCCTTCTCAAAAATGCCGATGAGGACGTGGAAGGTCATGTTGGGTTCAATCACGGTGTCGTCGTCCTCTTGGAAGCTGATCCCGCTGTCGACCCAACCAAGTCCGATGGAGTAGCCGCTCCTGGATTCCTTTCGCACGCCGTATGGTTTAAAGGCGCGCTGGAATGCTTGCGAAACTTCAGAGCACTTAACTCCCGGCCGTAGCGTTTCGACCTGCGCGAGGAAGCCGTCTAAGGCGGCTTGGTGCAGGTGCCGGGCCCGAGCCGTTGGCTCACCCAAAAATACCGTCCGTGACAGGGCGCAGGCATAACGGTGTCGGAAGGCGCCAATCTCGAAATTAGTCTGACAGCCCAGCTTATAGCTCGCGTCGGACCACTTAAGATGCGGTGCGTTGGCGGGAGAGCCAACCGGCATGGTTGGAAAGGCGCAAACACCCCCGGGAATTTCCGGAGTGCCTTTGACCAAAGCATGCATGACGGCAGCCCCTACGTCGCATTCGCGCGCGCCAGCAGCGATCTCGAGCCGGCCCACCTGCATGGCCCTGTCTACGATCTTTCCGGCCTGCTCCATGTAGGCAAGCTCAGCTGGTGATTTTACCCTCTTGAGTTTAGAAATCATGCCATCAGCGTCGATGAACTTCGATGAGTCCAAGCTGTTACCGAGCGCGGCATGGTCCTTCACTCCAAACGTTTTGGCCGTCAATTCGACCCCGATGCGGTTCGACTTGGTGCGCTCGCGGATCAGATCGCCAATCGGCTGCCATGCCGTCCGCTGGCTCGACCCAATGTACTTCTCGGGATAACTGAGGATGCGCGATTGTGGCAGGTACGAGGTCGGCGTTGCGCACAAAGTGTCGATTTCGCGCAAGATCAGCCACGGATCTTCCTCGTCTTGACATACGAGAGCGAGCTGCGGAACGTACTCAGAGTATCCGTCATAGCCAGTGAGATAGTTCATATTATACTCGTTCATGACAAGCAGCGCATCCATACCATGCGCCGCCATTTGCTGTCGCAACCGAGCAGTGCGCTGGCGGTATTCCTGTTGACTAAACGCAGGCGCGCGTTCCTGTTGACTAGATGTGGGCATTAGCAGCTCTCCTATCTTTGGTAAATGTCGATTGCACGAGGGAATCAATTGGCTTTGCTTTCGCTCCTTGCACCCGATCGTTCATTTGGCTGGATGGTCAGCCCACTTCGACCGGTTCGAGGCGGCAGGGTCCGGCTGCGGAGGCGTCGGCAATCCACTCCGTCAGGCTCTTGCTGAAGCTGCGCGGAACGAGAAGGTCGCATTCGAATGCGCTCCTGCGCAGCAGCAGGACCGGCACGTGATGGAGGCCGGTCTGGACCGCCCGTCCCTCGCCCAGTGTCTCCCAATCCACCGCGACGCACCGCTCCAGCACATGTTTGAGGCTCCCGCCGGAGAGCCGCAGCCGCACGCTGCCCTCGCCGAGTGGGAGCGCGCAACCGAGTTCCGGATCGACATAGATATTAGGCGGCGGGCCGTCGCAAAGCAGCCAGAACCGGCGCGGCGCAATGCGAACGACGAGCCAGCCGTCATGACGAGCGGTCTCGCCGACCTTGTTCGGCAGCGGGCCCCCCAGCATCCGGTGCAGTTCCGCCTCGAATTGCGCCATCTCGCCGTCCCAGCCCTCGAATTGGACAATCGCGCAGCCATAAGCCGCCGTCGCGAACCCCGCCATGTTCGAACCATCAGCCATGGAGCCGCTCTCCCTTCGGGTCGAGAAATATGGGCGAGACTACCCGAGCCCGCACCGTGTGGCCTTTGATCGGATAAGTGGCGACGATCTCAGCGCCCTCCTCCGCTGCATTCCGGGCAAGCAGTCCGAGCGCCACCCAGGCGTCAAGCGTGGGGCTGTAGGTCACCGAGGTGATGCGGCCGAGACCGTGGCCATGCATCGGCTCGCCAGGCCTGAACAGGATCGCGCCGCCGCGCAACTGCTTGCCCGGCTCGACGCAGCGCAGACCGACCAGCCGCGGCCGCGCCGGGTCGCTGAAGGCCTCGCGGCGGCCAAGCACCTCGCCCACATAGCCGCTGCGCTTGCTCGCCATGCGGCTGAGCCCGAGGTCATCGAGCGTCGTCCTACCGTCGATCTCCGGCCCCGCGACATGGCCCTTCTCGACGCGCAGGGCGCCCAGAGCCTCGACGCCGTATGGCT
The DNA here is from genome assembly GCF_044778005.1 of Mesorhizobium sp. IMUNJ 23033. NCBI lineage: Bacteria > Pseudomonadati > Pseudomonadota > Alphaproteobacteria > Hyphomicrobiales > Phyllobacteriaceae > Mesorhizobium > Mesorhizobium sp. IMUNJ 23033. The sequence goes on along the minus strand of NZ_JBJACT010000033.1, from coordinate 64,390 downwards.
TCAGGCCAAAAGGCGCGCCGGACTCCATCAGCCCGCACCACACATCCTTGCCAAGGGTCGCACCGACATAGATCTCGTAAGCCCGCTCGCCGGAAAAACTGAGGCGGATAATTCGCAGGGGCCTGTCGCGAAATTTCATATCGAGCAGCCCCATATGCGGCAACGCCTCGTTTGAGACGTCCAGATCGGGGAATGCGGCGGCGAGGATATCACGGCTCTTCGGACCGGCGACCGACATGGCTGCCCATTCGTCGGTAACCGAGGTCACCGAAACGCGCAGGTCCGGCCAGGCGGTATCGAGCAGGAATTCCAGCCGGGACATCACGTCTGCGGCCTTGGCGGTCGACGTCGTCATGAAGAAGCGCCCCTCGCCGAGTCGGCTCGTGGTGCCGTCGTCGAAGACGATGCCATCGTCGCGCAACATGACGCCGTAACGCGCTCGGCCGACCGGCAGCCTGGCAAAGCCGTTAGCATAGACCCGGTCGAGGAATTCAGCCGCGTCCTTGCCCTGGACCTCAATCTTGCCGAGCGTGGAGATGTCCATCAGGCCGGCCGCCTCGCGCACCATTCGCATCTCAGCGACATAGGCTTCATTTGCGTCGCGGCCGGAAGCACCATAGAACCACGGGCGCATCCAGAGGCCGCTCTCCAGCATCTGCGCGCCATTAGCGGCATGCCAGTGATGCATTGGCGTGCGCCGGATCGGCTTGTAATGATGGCCGATGCTGCGCCCGGCCAGCGCCCCAACGGCGACCGGGGTATAGGGCGGCCGGAAAGTTGTGGTGCCAACTTCCGGGACCGCCATGCCACGCAGGCCGGCCATGGCCGAGAGCGCATGCATATTGCTTGTCTTTCCCTGGTCGGTGCCCATGCCGAGCGTTGTGTAGCGCTTCAGATGCTCGACTGACTCGTATCCCTCGCGATGCGCCAGCGCGATGTCACTGGCGGTCACGTCCATCTGTAGGTCGACGAAGGCCTTGGCGTCGGTAATTTTCGTCTCTCTTTCGGCCCCCTCTCCGATTCGTCCCGCGAACCACCTCTTCCCTGATCTACTGGGGAGAGTATGTTTCGGCCGCATGGCAGGGCTCCCATACTCTCCCCTCACGAAGTGGGAGAGGGGTGCCGATCGAAGTGAGGCGCAGAGGGGGCTCGGTCCCGCATTGATCTCATTAAGATTGAGCCTGACGGGCGAACCGACTGATTTCGTTGCGCCGCATCGCGCAGATGCCTCGGCCCCTGCACAATGCCCCTCCTCGATCGCGCCCGCTGTGGTCCAGGTTCCCGTGACTGCGCCGGCCACGAACTGCCCCGCTCCAAGTTTTCCGGGAACGAAGGCGCGAATGTCCTCGCGATAGACCGGCTTGACCCCGAGATGGGAGGTCAGATGCACTGTCGGCGACCAGCCGCCGGAGACCGCGATCAGATCGCACTCTACCGTGGCCGTACCGCCCGGTTCGGAAAGCGCAATAGCGCGCAGTGTATGACGTCCCAAGGCATTGGAAATCAGCGATTTCGTGCGGACGGCGATGCCCCGGCGGCGCGCATGTTCCAGAAGTTCATATGTCGGTTCGGCGCGGCTGTCAGCTATCGTCACTTCTGCCCCGGCTGCCGCAAGATCAAAGGCTGCGGAATAGGCGCTGTCGTTGTCGGTCGCAACCACCACCCGCGTACCCGCCAATACGGCAAAGCGGTTCAGATAGGTCCGCGCCGCCGAGGCCAGCATGATGCCGGGCCGGTCGTTGTTGGCGAAAGTGAGCGGCCGCTCGATCGACCCTGTCGCGTACACGATCGAATTAGCGCGCAAAAGCGCCAGCGCCTGGCGCGCCTCGCTTTTTGTCGGATCGGCGTTTCCTGAGCAGTACCGCTCCACAAGGCCGAGCACATTGCCGTCATAGACGCCGAACGCGGTGGTGCGCGTCATTACCGATACATTCGGCATGTCGGCGAGCCGTGCGAACATTTCGGAAAGCCAGGCCTCGCCGTCCGCCGGCTCCGACAGAAGCCTACCGCCGGCCACAAAATCCTGCTCGACGAGAACAACCCTAGCGCCCGCCTCCCCGGCAGCGAGCGCGGCCGAAAGTCCCGCCGGTCCAGCGCCGATCACTACGACGTCGGCGAAGAGATGACGGATTTCGTAGCGGTCAGGATCGGGCTTTTCGCCCGCGCGGCCGAGCCCCGCCGCCTTGCGGATAAAGTGTTCGTAGAACATCCAGGCTCGCCGCGTCGGCCCCATGAAGGTCTTGTAGTAGAAACCCGCCGACAGGAACGGCGAGAACAAGCCGTTGATGCTTTGAACGTCGAACTTGAGGGATGGCCAGCGGTTCTGGCTTTGGGCGACCAGGCCCTCCGCTATCTCCACCGTGGTCGCCGGCACGTTCGGCTCGCGCCGCCCACCGGTGCCTAAAGTCAAGAGCGCATTCGGCTCCTCGGGCCCGGCGGAATAGATGCCGCGCGGCCGGTGGTACTTGAAGCTGCGGCCGACAACGCCGATTCCGTTCGCCAGCAGCGCCGAAGCGAGCGTATCGCCGCGGAAGCCGGCTAAAGCCTTGTCGTCAAAGGTGAAGTTGATCCGTTGCGACCGGTCGATCCGCCCGCCTTCGTGAAGCCGCCTCATGCGCGCACCTCCCGTGCGAAGCGGACCCAGGCGATCTCGTGGTTGCGTGTATCGCGTTCGACCACTAGCCATTGACGGCAGCCCATCACGTGCTGCCAGTACTCGCGATGCGGTCCGGCCGGGTTCTCGCGCACGAAGACGGAACGGTACCAGGCCTCGAAATCGGCGTCGTCGTGGGCAGGACGGACAACGGACGCGTCGCCGCCATAGCGGAACTCGTCGTGGTCGCGCGGGCCGCAACAGGGGCATTCGATGCGCAGCATCTAAAAGTCTCCAACTATTGCAGCCAGGCGAACGGGCCAGTGCCCGCTTCGTCGATGGTGCGGCCGGTGCGGAACCGGTCGAGGCTGTAGGCGGCGGTGAGCGGATGGGGTGCGCCCGTGGCGAGGGTATGCGCGAAGCACCAGCCGGAGGCGGGTGTGGCCTTGAACCCGCCGTAGCACCAGCCGCCGTTGATATAGAGCCCGTCGATTGGTGTCGGGCAGATGATCGGGCTGGCGTCTGGCGTCATGTCCATCACCCCGCCCCAGTGGCGCAGGATGCGCAGCCGCGAGATACACGGCATCAGGGCGATTGCCGCCTCCGCGACCTCGCGCACGGTGCCGAGATTGCCACGTTGGGCATAGGAATTATAGCCGTCGAGGCCGCCGCCGAAGACCAGCCCGCCCTTGTCGGACTGGCTAACATAAAAATGGTCTCTGCCATAGGCGACGACCTGGTGGACGAGAGGCTTGATTGGCTCGGTCACGAAGGCCTGGAGGATATGGCTTTCGATCGGCAATTCGAGGCCGGCTTTCCGGCCCAGCATCGAGGTGTGCCCCGCAACCGCAAGCCCAACCTTACCGGCGCCGATCCGGCCCCTCGTGGTCTCAACGCCGACGATGCGCTCCCCGTCACGGACAAAACCCGTCACCTCGCAGCCCTGGATGATGTCCACGCCATGGGCGTCGGCGGCGCGCGCGTAACCCCAGGCCACCGCGTCATGGCGCGCAGTGCCCGCTTGGCCCAGAGAGATCGCGCCGCAAACCGGGAACCGCGCCGTCTCCGAAAAATCGAGATAGGGAACGAGCCGGCGCACCTCGTCGCCATCGAGCACTTGGGCGTCGATCCCGTTCAGCCGCATGATATTGGTGCGCTGGCTGAAGGCGTCGAACTGGTCAGCCGAATGGGCCGTGATGAGCATGCCGCGCTGCGAGAACATGACGTTGAAATTCAGCGCCTGCGACAGGCCTTCCCAGAGCTTCATCGAGAATTTGTAGAACTGGGTGTTGCCGTCGAGCAGGTAATTCGATCGGATGATCGTGGTGTTTCGACCAACGTTGCCGCCGCCGACATAGCCCTTCTCCAGCACAGCGACGTTGCGGATGCCGTGGTTCTCGGCGAGATAGAAAGCGGTCGCCAAGCCGTGCCCGCCGCCTCCGATGATCACAACGTCGTATGCAGACTTAGGCGAAACATCACGCCAAACCGGCCGCCAGCCGGTATGCCCTTTCAAGGCTTGAGAGATAAGAGTGAAACCGGAATAGCGCATTGAAGAATCAACAATATTGAGCTGAATTGACGTCGTAAGTGGGATCAGCCCAACGGGCCAACGGGCCGTCCTCGAACACTGTGGCGCCGGCAAGAAGAAGCCCAACGCTGAGTGAAGATGCGCGAGTGCGGCCAGACGTAAACCTGGGCGTTATCGGTTCACCATGGTAGCTGAAACCGTCTCGAGTCGCGCCGGTCCGGACAGAACCTTGGTCGCCACAGAACAATCCGCCATTGCCAGGCGCGAGACGGTCATCTTTGATCTGCACTGCAATTCACTTTGCGTTGACGGGTGGATGCTTCGAGAACCACTGTCCGTCAAACATGCGCCAGATGGCGTTGGTTCACCAACATAAAGTCGCGAATGGTACCATCGCGTTTTCAGATGACAGACGACATTGCCCCTTGGGATGCGGTCCGTTTGAATTAGTCTTCGTCGAAAGGTTGAGCACTACCCTATGCCTACTGTGTCGATGAGTCGGGTTCTTGTGCGTCGTCAGCTAGGTCGCGGCCAACTGCCAGCATGGGCTTGTCACATAAACCAAGTGTCAGGACTTGCGACATAGACGCGGTGGCATGAACACGCCTGCCGCGCCATCGTTTTCCACCCCAGATTCGCACACGCTGTCTGGCTCTATTTCCGGTTTCCATTTAGCCATTTAGCCTGCGCCTGGTCGAAGAATTGTAAGCGCGCTTTTCAGTGCACACCAGGGCGAGCACCGCGGTCCGGCGGGTCTGGATTGTCGCATTGAAGATTGGGGTTTCGAACGTCAGCTGGTGTTTTGGTGCGCACGTTCGCCGAAGTTGAAGGGCAGCAGATCCTCGATGTCGGCGTCGGTTGCGCGCTGGGGCAAATTCAGTGAGCACGTGGCGTAGCCAGGCATAGGGATCGACCTCACAGGCACGGCAGGTCAGCACCAGGCTGTAGATGACAGCACTGGCCTTGGCGCCGGCAACGGTGTCACTGAAGAGCTAACTTCTGGCGTAGCGGGTCAGATAATCCCATTGGTTTCGCGCAGAGATCGCCTTGCCAGTCAGGCTTTCGGGCAGGACCTTGGGCGCCTGGTCGTCGAGCCATTTCTTGAAGGCGGCCAAGACCGGGACGCTATGCTGCTGTCGCAGACGCAAGGTGTAATCGGCACGCGTTTCGCCTTCGCCCGGCGTGCCAGTCTCTCGACTTCATATAACGTCTCGATGAACTTGAGCGCCTGCAGCGGCGGGCCGCCGGGTTTCTTGCCTTGTGAGCCGGCAACGACAGCAGGTGAACTCCTCGCGCACATTCCTTCGTTGGCCGCTTCGCCTCAAGCTGCTTTCACCGACGGTGCGGGCTGTTGCACGAGAGCATGGCCCACACGATCCTCGCATTCTTGTTGGCGAGCGCGACAGCCGCGACATTGGGACGCCGCCTTTGCCGCAGCTTACCGAGCCAGAGGCTTCGAGGATCCTGCTTGCCGCCTGCTTTACCGAGCGCAGCGCGAGCGCCATGAATCGTCAATGTGCGCAGATAGCGATCGCCGCGTTTGCTGATACCGAATAGGCGGGCTCGCCCTCCACTGGATCGTTGTTTCGGCACCAGGCCGAGCCAGGCCGCGGAACTGACGGCCGTTCTTGAAGCAGGTTCTATTGCCCACGGCAGCGATCAAAGCGGTTGCCGTTACCGGGCAGCTGGACTGGCGGTCACGCGGAATATCGATCTCCAGCTTGCCGGTCTCGGTCGTCATCGTCTTCCGGCTCGTTCGGCGATGGTGATGTCACGGGCAGAAATGAGCCAACCACGCCGAGGATCATCTTGCTATTCTCCATGGTGCTTGGCTTCAGCGCTTCAGCCGCCTGATATGGGCACGCTTCGTCGTACACCGGTATCTGCGAACCGTCTCGCGCTGCCATGCTGCGGCGGTCGACGCGCTTGGCGGCGCTCCTCGCGAAGTGCGTTACGATCGTATGAAGACGTGCTGTCATCGGCGAAGGCGATGCGGGCGGCAGTCGAGCTACCGTCCCGCTACATTTGCGAGGACTTCTTCCGGCCCACCTTTCACAACCTCGAAGAGTGAATGCGCAGTTGCAGCTTCTGGACCGATCGGAAGGGAGCCAACGGCAGCGGCCACAGCGCTACCCGTTCCTCGGCGAAAGCTTCGTTGACGATACGCCGTGTGTGGCGGCGTGAACTCTCGGGTTTTGTGACCGAGTCCGGCCAGTGACGCCTACGCTGACCATGCCCTCCCGGCTCATGCACGGCACGAGTCGATCAGTACCTGCTCGGACGAGTCGCCGAAACTGGCGAGCGCGTGAAAGAGATCGCTCCAGACGCCCTTGGCCGCCCAGCGGATATTTCGGTTGTGGAGCGCCTTGCGAGGTCGTGGTCCGCGGCGTGTCGACCCAGGGCCCGCCAGACTTCGACACACGACTATGGCGCTGAACACGTCGCGGTCATCAACGGGCGGGCCTGCCCCGCGTATCGGGCGGCAGCAGGGGCTCAAGTCGCGCACCTGGCTTGGCCAAAACTGGTCGCTGTTCATATCGTCTCCCCCTTTCAGAAGCCGTGAATCGCAAACCAAAACAGACGCCCTAGAACAGCTGGTGGTGTTGCATGCCGACGCATCGTGTTGGCGCTACGCCGGCATCGCAATCCCGGAAACTCAGCAATTGACCAGCAGGTCACGGGGCATGCTGCTCAGGGACTTGGCGCCGTTCTCGGTCACGCGAACAGTCTCGCTGAAGATGTAGCCGTCATCCTTCTCAAAAATGCCGATGAGGACGTGGAAGGTCATGTTGGGTTCAATCACGGTGTCGTCGTCCTCTTGGAAGCTGGGTTCCGGCCGCTTGAGGAATTTCTCGCAGAAATTTACCCATTCCCGGTCATTCTGGACGGAGAAGATGACGTCTTTGCCATCCGCGCAACGATAGGCGCCATACGGCGCCAGCGACGGGTGTTTCACACCGGCGCGTACTGTGTGGTAGCTGCTGTAGTCGTGCTGCAGAACCGGTACGTTCATCCAGTCGGCGACGGCATCGAATAGCGAGACTTGTATGCTGGCGCCTTCACCTGTCCGCTCGCGGTGGAACAGTGCCTGGAGGATGGCGCTATGCGCAGTCATGCCTGCGGAGATATCGCAAACCGACACCCCTACACGCGCGGGCCCTTGTTGGTTGCCGGTGATGGCGCACAGGCCTGTTTCGGCCTGGACGATGAGATCATAAGCCTTCAAATGGGAATACGGCCCTTTCTCCCCGAAACCAGAAATGTCGCAGGTGATCAGCCGCGGAATACGTCGACGGAGATCCGCAGACCCGAAACCCAGTTTTTCGATACTGCCCGGCTTCAGATTCTGGATAAAGACGTCAGCACGGGCAATGAGCGTGTCCAGGACGGCGCGGTCTGCCTCCGATCTCAGGTCCAGACAGACCGACTCCTTACCCCGGTTGAGCCAGACGAAGTAAGCGCTCTGTCCCCGCACCAACTTGTCGTAATTGCGGGCAAAGTCCCCTTCGGGCCTTTCGACCTTGATGACACGTGCGCCGGCGTCAGCAAGACGAGACGACGCGTATGGCGCGGCCACGGCCTGCTCCACGGCTACGACAGTGATCCCCTCAAGAGAGTTCTGCATGCGACACCGTGCTTTTCATCCAACGTTTTCGTTTTGAGTCCGACGACGGTTCAGCATCGCCAGCAACCGGTTTTGTTCGTTCCCAACAATTGAGAATGCCTCGTCAACACCCATTCCGGGCTTTGCAAGCATCATGTCGGCCTGGGTTGCTACCGATATGTGGACAGAAGCCTGGGCTGAGAGATCCGTCTCGGTACAGCTCCCTCCGACGTACGCTCCAACTTGGTTCTGCTTACAAATGAGAACGGCACGCGCCGTGTTAGCCATTGAGCCGACATCGGGGGTCTTGATCTGGACGAGATGCGTGGCCTTGGCTTCGGCAAAGAGCCGGATATCCTCGAGCGTGTTGCACCTCTCGTCCACGACAATGCGAGCACTGGAACCCCGGTCATCCAAAATCGATACAATCCGGACGTAGTTATCAATTTGAGCTTGCGTCGAACCAAAATCTGCCGGGGACTCGATGTTGAGCGCGAAATCGGGGACGGTATCTGCAACCTTGCAGATAAAGTCGGCGATGCGTTGCGGGTCCATGCCGATTTCCTGGCCGATCCAGCCATACACATCGAAATGCAGCACCGGATGATACCCTGGGCGGCCGATTTGGCGCGTACGCGTTGCAACCCACTTCACGAACTCCATGAAGGTCTGGCCGTAGACGCCGAATTTCTGCCGGGAGATTGATCAGGCCGTGAGGAAGCACCTCCACGGCTTTCAGGATCATCTTGTCAACATTGATTTCCCGAGCATCACCGCTTTGACAGTAAAGCGGGACCCTGCGCGTCGGCAGCGGCAGGTCAAATTCCGTGCAGATGACCTCGGCCATCGTCTTGCGTTGAAGATGGGCGGCTGCGCGAAGCATCGCCTGACTGACGCCGTACTCAAGCGCGAGAGGTAGTCGCGTATTTTCGAACGGCTCGAAGACCTTCGCACAGGCATCAAAGTAACGAGACGCATCGACGTCGAGAAGCCGCGGTGAAGCCGTCCTGGGTCGCGCCCGACCTAAGCGCAGCTTGATCGTCATAGAAGAATGCGCCGTTACCAGGCGCAAGGAGGACGTCTTTGATCTGCAATTCGGTCACTCGATTCATCGTGACGGGATTAAATTCGTTCCGCTACTGGCACGCGAGGCGCCAGCTGCACCTGATTCTTAGATATTCAGCGGCCGCGCAACGAGCGCTACCACTTTGTTGGCGTCGATATGCGCCCCCGATGCTATGGCCAAGACGATGGACGATCCAGGCGCGCGAATATCAATGGACTCAGCGGACAGCGAATCTATCGAATGCAGGATGCCTATGAGATCTCCCTGCTTCACTTCATCCAGTACCGAGCAGCGAGGTTCGAAGATGCCCGGCATAGGCGATTTCAGCTCATCAGATGGACGCGTTTCGAGCGTTTGGCCGAACTTCTGTTGACGGAAAGTTGAATACTCGGCTTTTCCCTCGACCAGCCCGAGCGCCATGAGCGCGTTGCGCACTCCAGCCTCGTAGATCGCGAGATTGTCAGCGCCGACCGTGCCCCCACCGAATTCAGTGCAAACAAATACCTTACCCTGGTTTTGGGCCGTGATATCAAACATTCCAGCCGTGTCGTTGTGTTGCCAGACCAATGTCAAGGGCAATTTGAACGCTTCCGCCATCCTCACGGTCCTGGCCATGAGATCGGGATCGGCGATGGGGTGCGTCGTGGCCGCCGGTGGAAAATCCCACGTTGGTCCGAAGCTGTGCAGATCAAACACGGTGTCGGCCATTGGCAACAATACGCGCGAAACCGCATCCGCGATTCGTTCGGTCACTGACCCGTCGGCGCGGCCCGGAAAGACGCGATTGAGATTCAACCCGTCGAGCGGAGTATTGCGGCTCCAGGCTTGCACGGCCAATGGATTGAGCACCGGTAGGACGATGATCCTTCCACAGGTTTGCGCGTCCGGCAGCCACTTAATAAGCCGTCGTGCAACAATTGGCCCCTCCAGTTCATTGCCATGATTTCCGCCGGTGACAAGAAGGCGCGGTCCCTCTCCTTTATTGAGACTGAAGACCGGGAGCGAAAGCTCTCCGCTATCGGCACCTCCTGGGACAACAAGATGCCCCCTGCTCACGCCGGGCGTATCAAGATCAAACGTAAGATGTGGTGCTTCGCTCATTGTTCAACCTATTGCGAGTATTCAGGCGACCTGGCGCCGGGTTTACGATAGCTGTTGCGCGGTTGCGTTCCCCGCTCTGGAAGTATGCGCCACGCGGTGTTCAATTCGCCAATATAATGTTCCGGACGGTGCCATCGCGTTTTCAGATAGCGGCGGATGGCGGTATCACCTTAACTTGCGTCCGGGACGCTGGAGGCGTTCTGCCTTGCGGATTGATTTCAGGCCATGGCTCCCGCCACAGCTTTCCACTCCGCGATCGCTTGGATGCGGTGAACGCGGCTTTGGAATGCGGAGCGTTGTGAACGGGGTGGAACGAAGAGATTTCGGATGGCGGAGACAAGCGCTGAAGGCTTCCCGGTGATCGAAAGCCATGCATCGTTCGCTCCCGCTTTCGCAGCGGCACATGTGAATTCTCGGCGCGGTTGTTTGGGCCCTTATGCGATCGACGTTCGGCATGACCTGGCGGCGCGCCGCACCATAGGAGCGCAGCTTATCGGTGATCATCCGCTTCGGAGCGGTGCCCTGCTTCTTCAGAAACCGGGGCAGCAATTGCCTGGCTGCCTTGGTGTTGCGGCGGTTTTGACAACCAGTGTTTTCTGCCGTCGATGGTGATGACCACCTCGTCCAGATGCCACACGTCGCCCGGCTGGGCTTCTTGCGGTGAAGGTGACGCGCATAGTCCGGGCCGAACTTCTTTGCCCAACGGCGGATCGTTTCATAGGAGACGACAATGCCGCGCTTCAGCAGCATTTCCTAGAGAAGACGCAGCCTCAGCGGAAACCGAAAATTGAGCCACACCGCCTGGGCGATGATCTGAGGTGGGAAGCGATGGCGCTTGTAGCTCTGACTGGCGCGGTTCAGGCACGTGCGTCTATCGCGGTAGCCCCTCACAAGCCGTTACCGTGATAGCACCCCTGCTCGACATAAGCCAGGAACACGTTGCCGTTCATGGCGCCGTCGTAGACTCCCACACTGAAGGCTGCGGTCTCAAGCCGCGGGTGCTGGGCGCGCGCGCTGAAGGCTCAGCGTCGATCGCCACCCCGCAACGTAGAGGATCATTAGAATGAACACGGGCAGTAGGATCATTAGCGATGCCACTGCGGCAATTGTCGGGTCGATCTGGTGGCGAATATCCTCCCACATCTTAAGAGGCAGGGTGCGAATCGAGAACCCGCCTATCAGAGATGTAATGACGACCTCATCAAACGAGTGAAGGAACGCGAACATCGCGCCGCCGATAATGCCCGGCCGGATCAGTGGCAGCGTCACCCTCATGAATGTCTGCACCGGATTAGCCCGCATGCTCATGGCCGCCTGCTCCAGTCGCAGGTCAAAATTCGCCAGCGTAGCGGAGACCATCACGACGACATAGCCGATAGCGCCGACGGTATGCGCCAGGACTATGCCGGTCATCGAGCCGAGCAGCCCAAGTTTGACCAGTCCGAGATAGGTCGCGATGCCGACGACAATAACCGGAAATGTAATCGGCGTCAGCATCGCCATGGTCAAGAAGCTGCGCAGCCGCGGATTGGTGCGGCTGAGACCGTAGGCCGCAAGGGTGCCGACGATGGTCGACAGGGTGGCAACCACAATGCCGATCTGGACGCTGATCCAGGCGGCTTCGTACCAGCCCGGATCGCCGAAGAAGGAGCGGTACCACTGCAGTGAAAGGCCCGAGGGTGGGAACTCCAAAAACCTCCCCGCGCTGAATGACATAATGACGACCAGAAATTCCGGAAACAGCAGGTAGAACATGACGAGCGCGAGGAACACCGTGCCGACGATCTTCGACCAACGGCTACGACCGCCGGCCTTGTAGAGCTGGGCCGTCCAGCGCTTCGCCCGGCCGGGAGCGAGAAACTCACCGAGATAGCGTTTCAGCACGCCGAATGAAGGCGACCGACTCAGCCAAGGCTTTCGCGCTGATTGCGCCGTGCGGCCCTGCGTACCAGAAAGATCAAGCCCAACCACGGAGAGCACGAGGATGGCGACTGCCAGGAGGATAAAGGCCGAGGCGGCGACGCGCGCCATGTTAAAGGAGGTCTGGACCTGCGACGCGATGAAGGTCGACAGCATGGCGTCTCCCAACCCCCCAAGGGCGGCCGGCGTGATGTAGAAGCCGAGGCAGATCACAAAAACCAACAGGGAGCCGCTGCGCACGCCCGGCATGCTGAGCGGGAAGAAAACGCGCCAGAAAGCGGTGGACGGCCGCGCCCCCATACTGCGAGCTGCCGCCATCAGTGATTTGTCGATGCCCATCATGACACTGACCAGAGGCAGGATCATCATGGGCAGCATGATGTGCACCATTCCGATATAGACGGCCATCCTGTTGTAGATGAGCGGCAGCGGACTGGAGATAAGTCCGTGGTCGAGCAGCAGATTGTTGATCAGGCCGCGATCGCCAAGGATCACGATCCACGCATATGTCCGCACCAGTCCGCTGGTCAGATAGGGCACAAGGACGAGCACAATCAGCGCCATTCGCAGGTGCTTCGAGCCGGCCACAATCAGATAGGCCGTGGGATAGCCAATAAGGAGGCAGATTGCCGTGGCCACCACACTAATCTCAACAGTCTGGAAGAGAACGCGAACATTCGCCGGCTGGCCGAAAAACGTCAGATAGTTGACGACCGAAAACGCTGGGGCGTTAAGGCTGGTCAGGAATAGCAGGATAATCGGTATGCCGAATACAACGAGCAGGACGGCGAGGGCAGGCCCAGTGAGCGCGATGGGCATTCGGCCCAATGTCTGAAGCGTCTTCATCCGCATTCCCTCTCAGCGCTTCACGCAGTGACAAAGCGAACGTCGCACCGCAGCCACTCGAGGCGTACCTCGTCGCCAGATCGGAAGATCTGCTGTCCCGCGGCGACGTGCTCTCGCACAATCAGCACACTGCGTCCGGCGCGCACATAATATTTCCGCAACGGGCCAGCATAAATCATGTCTTCGACGATGCCGGTGACGAACTGGCGCTGGTCCGCATCGGCGCGCTTCGGAGCCGAGGCAGAAGCGACGTAGATACGCTCCGGCCGGATCATGGGCACAGTACCGGACGGCGGCGTGGTATCGGATTCGACTTTGAACCCGGGATTTTCGAGGATGTTTGCTTCGCCCAAGAAATTCGCCACGAATCGCGTCCTGGGCCGGTCATAGAGGGCTTCCGGCGTGTCTGTCTGCTCGATTTCACCGGCGCGCATGACGACGATGCGGTCCGATAGTGTGAGCGCCTCCTCCTGGTCGTGCGTCACACATATGGTGGTTTTTCCAAACTCCCGATGCAGGCTCTTGAGCTCGCCCTGCATCTGCTCGCGAAGATTGCGGTCAAGCGCGCCGAGTGGCTCGTCAAGAAGGAGAAACGGTGGATCGGCAATCAGGGCTCGGGCAAGCGCCACGCGCTGTTGCTGGCCACCGCTCAGTTGCGATGGCATGCGTCCGCCAAACTCCTTGAGACGCACACGCTCAAGCATGCGACCAACCAGTGTTGCCCTCTCGGCGGCCTTGATGCCGCGCATTTCGAGCGGAAACTCCAAGTTCCGCCGCACTGTGAGGTGCGGAAAGAGCGCGTAACTCTGGATACGATCCCTTGGTCACGCCGGTAAGACGGCACGGAGGCAACTGAGTGCCCAGTGATCAGTATGTCACCCTGGCTGGGCGCCTCGAAACCAGCAAGCAGCATCAGGGTTGTGGTCTTGCCTGACCCACTTGGACCGAGAATGGTCAAGAACTCGCCGCGACGAACCGTAAGTGACAAGTCCTTCACCGCAGTGACCGCGCCGTACATCTTTGTGACACTGCAGAATTCAATCTGCGCAGGAACGGGGTTTTTCTCCAATGCTTGATCCTCGGCAATTGGCAGGGTGGTGCTTTTAACATGCAAGGTAACGAGTGCTGCTCCAATCCAACCGAGATGCGGTCGCTACTTGTACGGCTGTCAAAAAGCGAGTGGCATTGGTCAAGGCGGCTCAATTCAGACTTCAGATGGTGGCAAGCCGACCCACTGGACTGCCACCATCTTTACCTTATACTCTGTCACTTGGGATCACTGAAGAATCCACTCGTTCCAACGCTGGATAATCCGCTCGGAGTTTGAGATGCCGTCTGATCCCACCGCAGCGTACCACTTATGGTTCATTACTATGCTGGATGTCAGGAAATCAGGGTGGCTCGCGAAATTTCGTCCGAGATCTTCTGGTATCAGTTTAAAGGCATTTCGGTTAGCTGGGCCGTAAGGCATGAGCTTTGCAAAAGCAGCCTGCTTGTCAGCCCGGGTGATGAATTCAATGAATTTCTGTGCGTTCTGCAGATTTTTGGCGCCCTTCGGGATGCCCCAGCTTTCCCAGGTCAGCTTTGACTGGTTTCGATTGATCTCAATCGGCACGCCTTGGCTGATCATTAAAACGGCTCGTCCGTCGTAGGACTGCGCCAAGTCGACAACCTTATCGTTCAGCATCTGCCCGAGCTCGGATCCGGTCGTCCACCACTTGCGGATATGTGGCTTGATCTTGTCCAGGCTAGCGAATGCCCGGCCGATATCCATAGGATAGAGGGCGTCAGCAGGCACACCATCCGCCAGTAGAGCTTCCTCCAACGGGGCGTCTCCGGTCCCGCCAGATGGCATCGTCCGAACTCCAGGATACCTGCCGACATCCCAAAACTCTGACCAAGTGGTCGGCCTTGGTTTGCCAACTGGGAACTTCTCGGTGCTGGAGACCATGCAATACGCGTAGACAATCGAGCCGACACTGTATGGAGTCTTGACGAAGTCTAGCATCGCATCCAACTCATCCTTCTTATAGATAGAGTAATCAATCTTTTCGAGGTATCCTCTCACGGGGGCTAGAGCGTCTGTGGCTGGGGCCAAGGGAACCACATCAACCGAAACGCTATTGGTCGACACCATTAGCTCAAGCTTGGACCTGGGAACTTCGTCGGTGATCGAAGTCACCTTTATCCCCGTCTCAGCTTCGAATGGCTTTACGAAGACTTCGATACAGGCCTTTGCGTATTCGCCACCATTGAGCGCGACCGTCAGCTCGCCCGTGGACTGCCCCGTAGCGCGAGCGCTTTCGGAAGACACCGCACCTACAGCCACAGCGGATGCTGCCTGGATGAAACGTCTGCGGTTCATTGAGATTCTCATTGGCTTGTTCTCCCTCGTTATGCCCCGCCACCCGACAGGGATTCGATATTGGCTACTCAGTCGTGCAGCCCAATTGACCTATTTGCGCTTGCTTAGTAGAGCGTCCCTCGGAGTGAGGCTGCCGTCAAATGCAGTTTGTGTATTACCGTCATCTAGAAACAAGATGGACGCTAACCCGCTTCTCTCACCGCATCTGACGTTAGGCGGCGTTTTGGCCCGGCCAGGCGCCGGCATCGCGCCCGGGTCTGTTAGCTTGCCGCCACACATTTCCACCAGTGGGAGCAAGTATACAGGATTGTAAGGGTGGCCGACCAGCACGCGCTCAGGATGCTGCGCCAGTTCTTCCTGAAGCAGCGAAGCAGCGATGGGGCACGCTGGAGGAAGACGACGCGATCAAAGTTTCAGGTGCGGCTGCTCGACTGGCCTCTGCAATCAACCGCAGCTTGAAGTCCGACCGCTCCGGCGCGGACTCCTGGACCAGCTCCACATCTCAAACTGCTTCAATAAGCGAACTTACGAATGTCAACGAGCCCTCAGGGGGCAGCGGGTTGAACGTCAAACCGCGATATGCGTGACGCGCGGCGGCTAGGGTTTCCTGCACGCGCTCGGCAGCGCGGCGATCTGGGTCGTACAGCCACACATTAACGCCGTGTAAAATGTACTTTGCGGCCCATCCCTGCAACAAGGCGGCCACCCAGCAGACCAACCCCCGCGGCAATTTTTCGGAGTTGCTTGATGGCTCCTCAAACATGACGTAGCTTCCTTCACTTGCGCATCAGCAGACAATCATCTCCTCCAATCCGAATGCGCCCCCCAGCGGGTCTTCGGAATGCGAGGTCGGCAAGAAGTTATGCGAAAGGGTCGCGCTCATCGAAGGCACTCTCCCGTTCGGGCAGCTTTTCGCTCTGTCCCCGAATAGAGATATCAGAGGACGCCAGCGTCGCGTCGAGTGGAGATGCTGTCAGCCATTATTGTTTGCCTCGTTGTTGTTTCCAAGCACCAGCAGCGCGCCGGCGATCCACGCGCCTTTGCCTTGCGTGCATATGATCAGCGGATTGATGTCCAGTTCTTCGATCTCGTCGGCATGCTTTCGCACGAAATCAGCGATGGCTTCGATGGCCTCGATTGCCGCCTCGACGTCGGCCTTGGGTCTGCCGCGATAGCCATCGAGCAAGGGATAGAGTTGGCAAAATGGGTTCCGATCAATGAAAGGGCGTACAAATCAGGCTATCACGAGCACGCGGCGAGTTCTTGGTATCCACCGGCTCCGCCAGCAGGCGGGATGATGCGGGTGAAAAACTCGGATGTTAGAAAGCTTCGATACCCACGAGACCGTCAGCGCCCCGGCGGTACGCCGGTCGTCAGTAGGCTGAGGCGGCCGATGACATTGACGGTATCGTGACGCCACACGCAACCAACCCCGACAACCGTGAGCAGGCCACAAACCTCAAGGCCCGGCGAACCAACGCTGCGGCTCGGACAAACGGCCAAAGGGCTCCGGTCAAATCGTTCTGAACCTCAGATATTTTCGACTGCACGTCGCACTGCAATTAACCGCTTCTCCCATGCGTCGTCGGTGAGCCTCTTCGCGCGCGCTGCCAAAAGTTGCGGACGAAGGATGTCGCGCAGTGCATC
Organism: Mesorhizobium sp. IMUNJ 23033; assembly: GCF_044778005.1. Lineage (NCBI taxonomy): Bacteria > Pseudomonadati > Pseudomonadota > Alphaproteobacteria > Hyphomicrobiales > Phyllobacteriaceae > Mesorhizobium > Mesorhizobium sp. IMUNJ 23033. Next base: position 47,717 of record NZ_JBJACT010000033.1, on the reverse strand, counting down.
GGTCAGCGGCGGACCGGGCAGGCGGCTCCAGTCAGTCTGCATCAGTATCGACCACCTTTCTTCATCTATCTCGCCCGGGGCCTCCCGCTGATCTACCCAACCCAATTGTGCCTCACATGGGCCTGAAATGCCATAGCGGAGACCAGGTCCGCCCTTGATGATGTTGTCGATCTCTTCCATCGTGGCCTCGCCGGCCGCGATCATGTGGAACCCCTCCCGCCACATCGCGGCTTGCAGGCGGTTGCCGATAAAACCCGGAATGGCATGCGACATTACAACCGGTTGTTTGCCGATGCTGCGGTAGAATTCGACCGCAGCTTCAAGTCTTTCAGTCGGCATTTCAGGTGTGCCGACAATCTCCATTGCCGGGACCAGGTGCGGAGGGGAAAAAGGATGTGCTACGAGGAGGCGACCCGGATTGGGAATGTCTCTAGCGATATCGGCTGGCAAAAGTCCTGATGTGGAGGAGGCGATAATCGAATCGAGCGGCGCTAGACTGGCAATTTCGCGGACCAGCGCTCGTTTGAGATCTATCTGTTCCGGGGCATTTTCCTGAACGAGCTCTGCCTTGGCAACCGCCTCACCCAAACTGGCGCAAAGTCGAAGGCGCGAACGCACAGTTGGCATTTGAAGCTCTTGCAATTGCGGCTCGTAGCGGTCGAGGGCGGCCAGTAGACGATCCTGCCAACCCGGCGTCCGATTCCATGCGGTCACCTCATGCGCGCCAGTAATGAACAATGCCACCCAGCTCGCGCCTATGGTCCCTGTGCCAATGCATGCGATGCGCATAGATTCCCTCATATCAATGGATCTGGAGAGTGACTTCATCAAATGGGGTACGAGAAACCTGATGAACTTGAAGCGACGACAGCATTAGGCGCGAACGGACTCAAGCGTCATCCGGCATATGGTTGTGATGTCGTAGATAGGCAGCCCTGTCATACGTCGGATTGCCGGCGTTATCGGCGGGAATCCAGTGCACGTGAACAGTAGCGCAGCGATCTCCGGATGTGCGACGCGGAGCCGGGCGACGCAAGCTGCCACATCATTCTCGATGTCGGCGATATCGGTCGGTTGCGGAAGACGCATGGACTCGTTTTCCAACATCTTACCGCCTTCGATGCCGCCGATGACGATCCGATCCCGGTCGGCCTGATCACTGAGGCCAAGCAAATCATCTCGAAACACTCGTGAATTAGCTGTGACAACAGCGAGTTTGGCTTTTGGCGGCAGTTGGCGGAGCAGCGCCGGCACTAAGAGCAGACTGGACATTACTACCGGGACACTTACCGCTGCAGCCACCGCTGCTTGATGCCGAACAGCAGAGCCGCAGTCCGAACTGATTACGACCGCGCCTCGCTCTACCAGCCTCCGAGCTGCTGTCACAAAAGCAGGCTCGAGCGCAGGTTCGCCCTGCATGACAACATCCGCCCAGGCTCCCTCGACGGTTTCCGATATCACGGGAAAGTCGAAAGTAGCTGAACTGAACAGCGAGCCGGACGGCGGCGCCGGCGGCGCCACGCCGGGTGGCAAGCCAGGTTCCAAGCCCAGAATTCCAAGGCAGCTTCCGGTTTGCGACGTCATTGTGGCCTCCAAGGGGTGTTAGTCCGCTATCATCGTTCGCTGCATGGGCGCGCGGTCATCCGCGCTTTTTGACGCCGAGAATTGCCCGTGCTTCGCCAGGTGTGGCGACGCTGGCGCCCATGCGCTCGATGATCCCAACCGCATTGTCTACGAGCTCGGCATTGGATGCCAGCACCCCACGTCGGAGATAAATGTTATCTTCCAAACCTACCCGGACGTGTCCGCCCATAGCCACCAACTGCCCAACCATCGGCATCTCATCTGCACCACAACCAAACCCACCCCAGACTGCCCCGGAAGGCAGAATCTCACGCATCGCCAGCACAACGCTCGGCACAGCGGGAGCACCATACCCTGTGCTGAGGCAAAATTGGAAAAGAGGCGGACCGTCAATTATGTTTTCGGAGATGAGTTTCTTAGCGACTTCGATGTGGCCTAGATCGAAGCATTCAAGCTCGGGCTTGACACCAGCCTCGCGCATAAGTGTCGCCATCTCTCGCAGATCGGACATACGCGCAACAAAAATCGCGCCCCCAAAAGCCATCGTTCCGCAATCCAGGGTGCTAAGCTCTGGCTGAAGTTTGACGGCATGGGAGCAGCGTCCAACTGCGTTCTTAAGTGTGCTGGTCTTCCCTATTTTTAAAGGATCCAAAGAATCAAGTTCAAGTTCACCATCCATTCCACAGGTTAAGTTGATGATGACGTCCGTCGCCGCGTCCCTAAGCTTCTTAACAACCTGTTCATAGAGCTCAATTCGGTTTGATGGAGCCCCCGTGTCAGGCTCACGGACGTGAATGTGCACAATCGCAGCCCCAGCCTTTGCAGCTTCCAGTGCAGCCTCCGCGATTTGCGATGGCGTCTTGGGGATGTTTGGATGCTTCGCAAGAACCGCGGAACTCCCTCCGGTGACAGCACACGTGACAATGACTTTCCACGACATCAGAGCTCCTATTTCGGTATCGTCTTAATTGTTTAGTCTGGCGCCATGCACCCGGTGGCGGCGCCGAGTGGTCATACTACCGAAGGGTAGGAGCGGCGGCCGATCGTTAAATTTGGAGGATTTTTCATGCTCATCACGTGTTCGTCAAATATTGATTGTCGCCGCCGACAATCTCGAAGCCAGATGGCTGTGCGCCATGTATTCCCAAACCGAGTTGTCGAGTTTCCCTGCCAGAAATGATGCACGATTTCGGGAACGTTCGGCCATCGCTCGACGGGGATCGTGAGCTGCTTCTTATCGCTCGGTTGTGCCTAGGGCTTGTCGGCCTTGCCCCCGTTAGGACCTGAGTTAAACCGAGGCGCGTCCGCGCGGCCCTGATAAGTTGCGAACCAGCAACTGTTGGCAATAAATAGCGCCCGATAAGAGACGTTGAACTCCGCATGCACCGGGTGGCGTCTGCGCGGTAGAGTATCTGAATTCAAGATGACTTGAATCTATAAACGACATTTGACTCTCGCGACGCTCGCAGAGACCGTGTGCCGGACCTCTAGAATAGAAATTTAAGAGCAGCACCGAGCTATTGTCTCCGCCGCGGCCCACTAGCAGTACCGCGTATGCTTGCGCCAAGGCCGGGCTGGTTCAACTGACTAGACATTTGGCCAAGGCTTTGGCTCCTCGGGTGAGGGTCAACGGAATTGCACCCGGAGCGGTAAATTCTCCCTGGGAATGCTCATGGGGGTGGACAACGAGGAGTGGGCGCGAACCGCTGTTCCCTTCAGCGTATTGGTCAGCCTGAAGAGTATGCGGAACTCATCACTTATCTTGCGGCAGGCGCGTCCTACATAACCGCCCAGGTTGTACTAGCGGATGGTGGCTATTCCTTTTAAGCTGAAGAATTGCGGGACTTAGTGCGGTCATCCCTGGAAATACATGCGGTCGACCCTTCAATGAGTGATGCGAGTTGCACATGAACCGTCGGAACTCAATTTCCTGCGTGCACAGGTCGAACTAATGAGAGCTGCCGACTGACCTATCTTCAAGTTATCTTGGCGGCACTGAAATCTCCTAAGATCAGACGAGATTGGGCAAATAAATGGATGCGATCCGAAAATTCGCAACAATGGTGACCGACGATCTTATCGACGGATATGGGCACATGAACATGGTGCACTATCTGGGAGCGTTCAGTAGAGCTGCGGATTTACGACTCGGCCCTGCGATACGTCTGGGCCCGGAGGGCTCTGTGATCTCTGGCCCCGTCACCGCCGAAGCGCGGGTCGCTTACAAGAAAGAAGCGATGCGCGGGGACGATTTGCGCCTCACTACTTGGATAGCCGATCTTGATGAAAAGCGAGTCCATGTCGCGCAAACGATGGTGCGCGGAGACGGAACGTTACTGTCGACAGCTGAACAGCTCTTCCTGAATTTCAACCTGCTATCGCGCCGCGTAGAACCGTTCCTGCCGGATGTGATTGCCGAGCTCGGACGCGCTGTCGAGGCGGACAGTGGTAAATTCGATCCGGACATTGTCAGTCGCCGAATGGGCATACCGAGAATGGTATGAATTACCTGGTCATCGTTAGTCTGTGTCGGAGGCACCTTCATGCGTGTCCGTCGGGCGGCGGGTTCGAGGTGTCCACCGGCTCCGTAGGCAGGCGTGATGATGCGAGTGGCGAGTTCGGATCGTGGCGAAAGCTTTCATACCCACGAGACCGTGAGCGCCCAGGCGATACGCAGTAGCGGCCAATCAGGCTGACTAAATCGTGGGCCGAAGATCGATGCGCCGCCAGCGCACCTGGCCTCCAGCGTTCTGAGACAAGCTGCTCCTTCAGCGCAGTCGACCAACGCCGACGCCGACTCGTTCCACGCACAATGTCCATCCGATGAATCGATGAATGGACACGTGGCTATCCTCGCTGCATGCATCGTAATCATGAAATCAATCATGACAACAGCGCTTCACCTCTTCACCTCCTCACAAGGCGGTGCTCACCGGCCTCACCAGGTGCTTACTCAAGAAGATGAGACTCGGCAGCATGGGTGGAACGCAGATTGGGCGTAGCCCGGAACGGAGTTTCTACCGATGCCGGTGTGCCGATTTTGCGTCTGGTGATCGCGGTCGACCGGTACGTTGGGTTCTTCGAAGAACGGAGAGCCACTTTTGTGAGCACCACTTAGCCGGCAAGTCGCGAGTCCAGGAGCGCGCGCTGACTGCCCGGGCTTGATCGCCACCCCACGACATAGAGGACAATTAGCGAGAGCACGGTCATCAGAATTAGGAGCGACGCCACTGCGGCGATTGTCGGATCGATCTTTGATGCCGAATGTTCTCCGACATTTTCAGCGGCAGGGTGCGGAACGAGAAGCCGCTGACCAGCGAAGTTATGACGGCCTCGTCGAAGGACGCGATAAACGCGAACACGGCGCCGCCGACGATGCCCGGCCGGATCAGCGGCAGCGTGACCCTCCTAAAAGTCTGCAACGGCCCTGCTCGCATGCTGATGGCCGCCTGCTCCAGCCCGCGGTCGAAATTGGCCAGCGTTGCCGAAACCATGACGACCACATAGCCAATGGAGCCGGTGCTGTGCGCCAAAGGTCAGACCCGTCTCCGAGCCTATCAACCCGGAACGGCCGCGCGCCCATGCTGCGTGCCGCCGCCATCATCGACTTATCTATGCCCAGGAATGCCGACCGACTGGGTCATCGCCGCCTTCCCGAAGCCTATGGTTCGACAGTCCTACTGAAGAATCCATTCGCTCCAGCGCTGAATGAGTCGGTCAATATTACTCAGGCCATCCGACCCGACTTCGGTGTACCACCGCCCGTCAATGGGAATGCTGGTCTCCATGTATTCAGGAAAGGTAGGAAGCTTACGGGCTACGCTTTCCGGTATAAGCTTAAAGGCGTTACGGTTAGTTGGACCTTCGGGGAACAGTTGGGTAAAGGCCGCCTGGCGGTCGGCGCGGCTTGTGAATTCCACGAACTTCTGCGCGTTCTGCGCATTGGGACTGCCCTTCGGGATTACCCAGAAGTCCCATGCTAGCTTTGCCTGATTCCGACTGATCTCGAGGGGTAAGCCCTGGTCGATCAACAAAAGAGCTCTCCCATCATATGGTTGATAAAGGTCACCAGCCTTATCGTGCATCAGCTGCTGGATTTCAGACCCGTACGACCACCACTTGCGGACATGCGGTTTAATCTTGTCCAGGCTGTGGAAAATGCGGTCAATGTCCATCGGATAGATTGCGTCCGCAGGCACACCATCAGCCAGCAGAGCTTCCTCCCAAGGACCAGCGCCATCCACGCCAGTGCGCAACAGGCGGACGCCAGAATACTTCTCCACGTCCCAGAAATCAGCCCAAGTGGTAGGTTGCGGTGTCCCGGCCGGGTACTTGTTTGTATTGTCGACCAGATTGTAAGAATAAAAAATTGAAGCAATGCCGAACGGTTGTTTGCAGTAGTCGATTAAGCTATCCAACTCGTTCTTATTGTCGATCGAATAATCGACCTCCTCCACGAGGCCTTTCGAAGCTGCAACAAATGAATTCCCTTGACCCAAAATTGTGACGTCGACGGCAACGTTATTTTGGGTCACCATAAGCTCAAGCTGAGCAAAGCTCACTTCATCGGCAATCGGGGTAACCTTGATACCGGTTTCAGCTTGGAACGGTTTCACATAGGCGTCGATATTGGCCTTGCCCCAATCACCGCCGCCAACCACTACCCTCAACTCGCCTGGTGATTGCGCCGTAGCCCGGCCAGGGACGAAAGACAGTGCGCCCGCTGCAACGGCGGACGAAGTCACCTGCATTAAACGTCTCCGATTTATTGAGCGGCTCATTTTATGTTCTCCCTCTTTGCACCCGCCAGTTGACGGGAATGTTTTGTGTCGCAGTCAGTCGTGCGGCGTAGTCTCAAACAGGCAGCACTGTCTCGACGAGGCTTACCCAATAGCCGATGCCATAAGGCAGGGCTTCGTCGTTGAAGTCATACGCCGGGTTGTGCAATGCGGCGGTCGGGCCATTGCCGAGATTAATGTAAGAGCCAGGTCGCGCCTCAAGCATGTACGCGAAATCCTCCGCGCCCATGCTGGGTCGCTTCCTATCGTTTACGGACTGAGATCCAACGAGACCGCATGCCGCCTTTATCGCCACATGAGTTGCTTCGGTGTGGTTTACCATGGAGGGTTCGAGCCGCCGGTGCTTGAACTCAATTTCCGCGCCGTAGCCTTGCGCGATTCCTTCGGCGCATTTCCTGATCTGTCGTTCAGCATAGTCTCTGAGCTCAGATTTGAGCGACCGTACGGTGCCGGATATCTCCACATATTCTGGAATAATGTTGTACGCCGTACCGGCTTCTAATTTGGTGACGGAAACAACGAGCGACTCGAGCGGGTCCGTGCCACGCGAGATCAAAGTCTGCAGGCCGACGATGATTTGTGCGGCGATAACAACGGGATCGATGGTCAGATGCGGGCTGGCCGCATGCCCCCCCTGCCCTTCACCACAATGTCGAACTCATCAAGAGCGGCAGCGGCAGGACCATCGCAAATCGCGAACTTGCCAACTTCCAGGCCCGGCGCGTTGTGCATGCCAAAAACTTGGCAAATTTCGAACCGGTCCATGATGCCTTCCTGGACCATCCTTTGGCCGCCCAGTCCATCTTCTTCCGCCGGCTGAAAGATTAGAGCAACGGAGCCCTTGAAGTTGCGCGTCATCGCCAAGTATTTCGCCGCCCCCAGCAGCATGGCCGTGTGACCGTCATGGCCGCATGCGTGCATCTTGCCTGGGATTTGCGAAGACCAGGGCTTGTTCGAGGCTTCTCGAATCGGCAGGGCGTCCATGTCGGCCCTCAGCCCGATCGTAGGTCCGTCTCCGCCTTCGCCCTGAATCAGTGCGACAATACCGGTTTCAGCAATCCCCGTTTCGATATGATTGATGCCGAATGAAGCCAGCTTCTCGGCCACGAAACCAGCTGTGTTGTGTACTCCATAGCCGAGCTCGGGATTCTGATGGAGGTAGCGGCGCCACTCGCTTGCCTCATCCTGAAGCTCCCGGAAAGTCTCAACACAGTGCATCTGTTGTTCCCAAATAGAAAGCTCTGAGGCGATCCAGCTGTGGCTGTCCAAAAAGAGGGAGAATCGTCCGCGGAAAACGCGTGCAATGTCGGTGGCGATCTCAGGTGCACTGGCAGCAGCTTATCGAAATGTGTCGTGCCGTCGATACGTGCCGATCGACCAAGAGATGGTCTATGCGACGTGTCGGGAGAATGATTGGCTGCTCCTGGGAGTGAAGGTCAGTCTCAACGAGTATGAACTCGATCTTCTGCGCCAGCGTTCGATGTCGACCCGCTACGAGAAGGCCCGCCGCGGCCATGTGGCCAGTCTGGTGCCAACAAAGCACCGCAGCGCCACGATGCGGGCGTTGAATGTCGTGGGTGTCACCCCGGCATTCGTCATGTGCAGCTATAGGCGCGTAGGTTATCGGGGGTGGCGGTGTCCGGAAATCGCTTTAGAAATTTGGCGAATCCTTGATGGGTCGGATATGAGCCGGCTGGGCTTTGTCGCCCATCCCGCGGATGCGCATGTCGTCGATCAACTTGCGCAGCGGGGGTCCTCTCCTCCGACATGGAATCCTTTTGGCTGATGATTGAGAAGACCCCAATCATCAGCCAGGACGCAAACCCACAAACGCAACGCGTTCAGATCATTGTTGCACCGTCACTACGGGCGCCAGTGCCGCGCGAGCGGCTTCATCCGAGGCGCCAATGCTTCTTTCAACGTTGTCACGTGTGCCTTGTGACAAGGGGCGGACCGTGCCCGTCAAGGACCGTGTCCGGTGGGATGACGTTGTACGCGTCACCAGCGTGGATTGATGTGACCGATAGCACGACCGGGTCAATCGGGTCGAGGCTTCTTGAGACAATCGTCGAAACCTACTGACCCCGCACAGACATGGACGCTCTGCCTATCCTCTAAGGCAAGCGGTTTTCGCCCTGCCGGCGGGGAGAACACCGGCAGGGCGGGCGGCGCAGGGTCCGGTCGCTGCCAGGCGCCCGGACAGCGCCGCCAGCACGGAAGTTGTCGAACAATTTCAATTCGATGACTTCGGAGCCGACCGCATTGCGGCCTGAGCCAAAGGGGCAGAGCCTCTCGGACCGCAGCAGAACGAAATCACCTGGCTTAAGCAAGCCCGACCCTTTTCTCTCAAAAGAAAGGTGTCCATCTTCCCAAAAAATGCTGTGCTTGGCGGCGAACAACGCTGGGCTCACCGAAAGCAGAATGAAGACGGTTATGCGACAGAAGCGACTCTTATTGGGTGGCGTCCCAAGATGTCGCGCAGAATCTGAAGCACGGTGGAGAGTTCTCTAGAATCCTTTGGCGCACCAAGGCAGATGCGGATTCCGCCGGGGTCACCCTCACCCACCGCGGAGGCTATGGGTGGTGTCACCAGTATGCTGCGCGCTCGCGCAGCGGCGGTTAATTGATCGGCCGACCACTCATGCGGCAACGGCAACCAGGCGTAGAAGGCTGGGAACTGCAATTTTGGGGCCTTGGGAAAGATGTCGAGGAACACACCGTAACGATCCAGCGCCTGCTGGCGACGCTCACACACCAGTTCGTCCAGCTTGCCGTTCTCGATCAGCCGCACCAGCACCTCGCTTAGCATGGGAGCCACAAACCAGGCCGAGGCGTGCAGGAGGAGCTCGGCCTGAGCGATGTAGGCCGTCGGGACCGTCAATGTGCCGAGTCGGAAGCCTGGCGCGACGCATTTGGAATAGGACGTGACGAAGAAGGTGCGGTCCGGCGCCAGCGAGGCGATCGGCACGGGACGCTCGGTGAAGAAAAAGCTGTACACGTCATCCTCGATGACGATCAGATCGAATTCCTCGGCCAGTTGAGCGATGCGGCGACGCCGGCCAAGGTTCATGGTGCGGGCCGTCGGGCTCTGCAGCGTTGGCATACAATAGAGCACCCGTGCGCCGGACGTGCGGCAGGCCTGTTTCAGCGCCTCTGGATCCATTCCCTCCTCATCCATCTCCACAGGCACCAAGTTGAAATGGCTGGCTGCAGCGATAGCCTTGAAGCCGGAATAGGTGAAGGCATCGACCAAGATGCTGTCGCCGGGCTTTGCCACCAAGCGCAGGGCGATGTCGATGGCGTGCTGTGCGCCGTTGCACAGGAATAGCCGTGCCGGCTCGACGGTGAAGCTGTTGTCAGACAGCGAGGCGGCGATGATTTCGCGGTGCCAATGGATGCCGCCGTGGGGGTGGTAGCCCAGCAACGGTGCAAGATCACGCTCGCGGACCACCTCGCCAAACAGCGCGGACAGGATCTGCGTTTCGCTCCCCTTGGCGGGCACATTCAGCGCTAAATTGATTTGTTCATGTCTTGCCGCCGTCTCGGCGCGGGCGGCGGAACGGCGACGAACGAAAGTGCCCTGCCCGACATGGCCGCTGACGATGCCGCGCTGTTCGGCCTCCTGATAGGCTTTGCTGACGGTGCCGACGGAAAGACTAAGCTCTCGTGCTAGCTCACGGTGCGGCGGTAGGCGGTCGCCATCGGACAGCCGGCCGTCGGCGATGTCCTGCTCCAGAGCATCGACCAAGGCAAGGTAGCGCGGCCCCTCAGAGGCGAGCTGCCGTGGTCGCCAACCCGACAGTGTCTCATCCATGCTCCGCGCCCCTTTTCCTTTCCGTCTCATCCCCTGCTAGACATGAAGATGGCCGACATACTTTCGTACAGTGTAGGACTCTAGACCCTCGATGCCGCCTTCGCGGCCCCAGCCGCTGTCGCCGATTCCGCCGAAGGGGGTTTCTGGGATCGTCACCACCATCTGGTTAATGCCGATAACGCCCACCTCCAGCTTCTCCGCTATGCGGTTGGCAGTCGCGGCGGAGCGGGTGAAGGCATATCCGGCCAGACCGTAAGGCAATGCATTCGCCCGTACGAGCGCCTGTTGTATGTCATCAACAGGTTGTACCAGCGCAAGCGGGCCAAATGGTTCCTCTGTCATGGCCCTTGCCTGGTCGGGAATGTCCGCCAAGATGGTGGGTCTGTACATCAGTCCCGTCCCCTTCAGTCGTTCACCTCCGGCTATTAGCCGGGCCGAATGGGAGAGGGCGTTGGCGATTAGGTCATCCATGGCAGCGATGCGGCGGGTATTTGCGAGGGGACCCACCGTGGTCCCCGCCCGCAGCCCGTCGCCCACTACCTGCTTCTCCACGAAGGCACGCGCGTGTTCAAGGTACTCTTCGTAGATCGGGCGTTCGACGAAAAAGCGCGTCGGCGAAGTGCAGACCTGGCCAGTATTGCGCAGTTTGATGGCCATAGAGAGCTCCGCCGCGCGCTGAATGTCAGCATCTTTCGCGACAATCACGGGCGCGTGGCCACCCAGCTCCATGGTGGCCACTGTCAGGGTCTCTCCTGCTAGTCGAGCGAGGTGACGTCCCACCGGAGACGATCCGGTAAAGGAGATCTTGCGGATCACCGGTGAACGAATGAGGTACGCGGAGACGTCTGCGGGCACACCGAAGACCACGTTCAGCACGCCTTTGGGCAGCCCTGCATCGGTGAGCGCCCGCGCTATTTCTAGCGTGGTGCCAGGCGTTTCCTCAGCCGGCTTTATGATGCAGGTGCACCCAGCGGCAAGAGCAGGAGCGATCTTGCGCGCGGGCGTCACGGCAGGGAAGTTCCACGGCGTGAAGCAAGCGACGGGGCCAACCGGCTCCTGTGTGACCGTCTGGCGCATATCGGGCAAGCGCGCCGGGATGACGCGGCCGTAGCTGCGCCGCCCCTCTTCTGCGAACCAGTCAAAGAACTCTGCCGCGGAGGTGATCTCACCTTTCGCCTCTGCCAGGGTCTTACCTTCCTCCAACGTTAGCACCGTAGCAATGTGGTCTAAACGCTCGCGCATCAGGTCAGCGGCCCGGCGCAAGATCTGCCCACGCTCGTAAGGCGAGGTGCGCTTCCAGCCCTCAAAGGCCCGGTTTGCCGCCGCGAGTGCGCGGTCAAGCTCTGCCGTTCCGGCGTGCGGCAGCCTGCCGAGGGGCTGTTCTGTGGCAGGATTGAGAACGACTTCGCTCCCAGCATTGGTATCCTCGATCCATTCGCCGTCGATGAACAGTGCCAGTTTCGGATACATACTTTAATTCCTTGGATAGAGTAAGGTGCGCTCAGACGGCAGTAGGCGGAAGTCCGATTGGAACGGATCATTTGAGTCGAAGCAGTTCTGAAGCGAGTCGTTGATGTTGGCGCGGCTGCCAACTGTTCGTGCAATTATTTTCGTTGCAGCCGCTGGTTATCTCTACATCTGACAGCCGATGCCTTTACTGGTGGGCTCCAGCATGAAAGCGTCAATCTCTTGGATGATAGAATTAGAACGCATGTTGGCTGTCCTTAGGCGTTGGCCCAACGGGTTAGGCCGGCGTCGGCGATGATCTTGGCGATGGCCGATTTCTGTTCGTCTGCCAACGGCAGCAGCGGCAGGCGCGGACCACCGGCGTCGCGGCCAAGCTGGCTCATGGTCTCTTTGATGGCCGCGTAATAGGCCCCGGACTGGAAGCAACGGTAGAAGGCGAAGACGTCGCGGCCGAGGTCATCCAACGCCTTATCGCCGGTGAGCGCCTTGTCCCAGTAGTCACGGATCAAGGGCCCGGCGATCTGGTGCGCCATGGCGACGACGCCGTGAGCGCCAACGGCGCGGGCCGGAACGATCATGGTCTCGTAGCCGACGAAGACACGAAGCCTGTCGCCAACGCGCTGCACAAGCTCACTCACCTGAGTAATGACGCCGGAGCTATCCTTGATGGCGACCACGGTTGGCAGGGCGGAGAGTTGCTCCACCAGGGCCGGGGTGATGTCGATGCCCGCGCGGCGAGGGCTGTTGTATAGCATCAGTGGCAGCGACGTGTTGCGGGAGATGTGCTCGAAGAAGGCCACGATCTCACGCGGGCTCGGCATGGCGTAGATGGGTGGCAGGATCATGCCGCCCGCGCAGCCCGCCGCCACGGCCGACTGACACGCTTCCAGTACATCCTCGACACGCAGGTCAGCGACACCTGCCAGGACAGGCACGCGGCCGGCCACATGGTCTACCGTCAATTTGTAGAGGCGCGCGCGCTCGGCCTTGGTGAGAGCATAGAATTCCCCGGTGCTGCCAGCCGCTACGACGCCCCGCGCGCCATTGGCAATGGCGTCGTCGATGAGCGCCTTGTACCGGGTCTCATTGATGGAGCCATCGGCTCCGAAGGGGGTTACGAGAACGGGGAAGATGCCTCCCCAGTTTACACTGGCCATGATTTACTATCCTTGAGTTGGAGATGTGGTTGATGGTGCGTCCGCCGCGGCCGCGAGGGGACCGAGAAGGCGGGCTTGTTCCGTGAAGCGCCCAACGAAAGCCGCGAGCCTAGAGTTGGCACCCGACAGCAGGAGTTCGCGCGGAGCGCCGCTGGCGGCGACCACGCCCTGGTCCATGAAGACCACCCGATCGGCCAATTCATAGGCGAAACCGATCTCGTGGGTGACGATGACCATGGTCATGCCTTCAGCGGCGAGCTGGCGGATGGCGGCGAGCACTTCGCCCACCAGTTCCGGGTCCAGCGCCGATGTCGGCTCGTCGAACAGCATGATTGTGGGCTGCATGGCGAGCGCACGGGCGATGGCGATGCGCTGCTGCTGGCCGCCCGACAATTGTGACGGGTATTTGTGCCCGGCGTCGGGAAGGCCCATGCGGGTGAGAAGCTCGCGAGCCCCTGCCTCGGCCTCGGCGCGGGGCGCCCTCTTCACCACCAGCGGGGCTTCGATGATGTTCTCCAGCGCGGTGCGGTGGGGGAATAGGTTGAAATTTTGGAATACCATGCCGGTCTTGATGCGCACCGCGCTGACCTGCGCGCTGGACAGCTTCAGCCGTCCGGTCCTGGTGCGGCGGAAAAGAGGCGCGTCCTCGATGAAGATCTCGCCCTGGTCGGGCTCCATCAACAGGTTCATGCAACGCAGCAGCGAGGTCTTGCCCGAGCCGCTGGCGCCGATCAGGCAGACCACCTCCCCGCGATGGACGTCAAGATCGACGCCGCGTAGTACATGCTGCTTCCCGAAAGACTTCTCGATGCCGCGGACGCTCAGTACTACTTCGGTGGATGTTCCGGTCATCACGCGGCCTCCTTGCGCTCGAACCGGCGCGAAAGAGCGCTGAGGGGGAAAAGGATGAGGATGAAGATGGCGCCGATGACGGTGTAGACCTCCATTGGCCGGTACGTGAAGCTGGCTATGTAGCCCGCCTGATAAAGCAGATCGGGGATGGTCAGCACCGAGAGGAGCGTTGTGTTCTTGAGCTGCATAATAGTCTGGCCCACCAGCGGTGGAACCATGCGGCGCAGTGCCTGCGGCAGGATGATCCGCTTCATGCGCTGAATGTACCCCATGCCCAGCGCAACGGCGGCGTCAGTCTGGCCACGGTCGATAGACTGGATACCGGCGCGCAGGATCTCGGCATAGAAGCCGCTGGCATAAAACCCGAGACCGAGGATACCCGCCGTTTCCTTGCCAATCTGGATCTGCAGAAAGATTGGCAGGGCATAATAGATCCACATGAGCAACACCAGCAGCGGGATGTTGCGGAAGAACTCTACCCAGATTCGGCCGGTCCAGCGCGATAGTCGCCAGGGAGTGAGCTGAAGCAGGGCTACGAATAAACCGATAGTGAGGCCGATGGCGCAGGTATAAAACGTGTATTTCAAAGTGATGAGCAGGCCGTAGGCGAGAATGTCCCAATTGGCGAGGACGATAGACGGGTCGAATTTCATAGCGCTCTCCGTCAGTTGGGAAGGAAACCAGCTGATAGCGGATCGTCTACTTCCAGCACGAGGGTGGAAAATGCGCTGATATGAGCCATGCCCCGCACCTCGGGGATCACGGCGGGCTGGCCATCCTTGCCCTGAGCCACCTCCACGACCTTGGCCGTGAAGGGCACCCCGAGAATGTTTTCGGCGCGGTAAGGCGCGCCGGTAGTCAACTTTCCACGCGCGTGGAGCTGCGCCAGGCGCGCTGAAGTACCAGTACCGCAGGGTGAGCGATCGAACTTATTGCTTGCCAAGATTACCAGATGTCGGGCGCCGCCCTCGATCGCGTTATGGAACAGCACACTGTCAACTTGAGGGTGGCTGCTGGCGGCGTTGAGCGCCTGCTTGATGGCTATGCCCGCGCGGCACCAGCGGCTGGCGTGATTGATGTCGAAGGGGAGATCCACTTGGCTCGCGTCAACTAAGGCGTATGTGATGCCACCATAGGCGATGTCGCAGGTCACTGTGCCGAGATCCTCGGCTTCAACGGTCACGTCCGCGGAGGCGAGATAGGAGGGCACGTTGCGCAGCACCACTGAGGTCAACTGACCTGCCTCGAACGTGCCGGTCACATGAATGATGCCTGCCGGGGTCTCGATGGACATGCCGGTTAGTTCAAAGCCTGCAGGGAGCGCACCCGTAGCGGCCAGGCTGGCGATGTAGCCAATCGTGGCATGACCGCACATGTCGGCGTACATATACGAGAAGATGAAAAACAGCCCCTGATCTGCCTCGCGGGACAGCACGGGTACCGCCGCCGCCATGGCAGCATGCCCGCGCGGTTCGTGAAGCAGCAGCCCCCTCAACCCATCATGGACGGCACGGAAATCGTCCCGCTGTTCGCGCACACTGTGGCCGCGTAACGGAGGGATGCCTGCGGTAACCGTTCGGGTGGGGTGCCCTGCGGTATGACTGTCGATTACGGTGAAGAGACGACTGGTGCGCATGGTCAGCAGTACTTTCCAGACTGAGGAACCACCTTCATGTCAATGCCGCGCTCGAGCATGTAGCGGGTGATGCGCGAGCATGCGAGACCTAGAGAGTTCTGCTGGGACATCCAGTTCGCCAGAAAGTTGGCAAACCCAGCATTGCCTGGCTCACGACGGATGCCGATGGTGGAGGGGTTGCGCAGCACCGGCATGGGTACCACGGCCTTGCCGATGCCCTTGGCGTCGAGGAAGGCGGCGTCCTGGTCGGCGACTATCATGGCGTCGACCTTGCCCGACTGAAGCTCCAGGATGCCTTGGTCGCGCGACGGGACGACAACCATGGTGGCATTCGGGATGACCGACTCGGCGATCACTTGCATGGTACCCCCCTTCTGCACGGCGATGCGAGCTTCCTTTGTGTCCATCTCGCGCCAAGTCTTCGGCTCGAAGCCCGGACGGGCAACGAGCGCCCAAATGCCCTCGACGATGGCGCCTGGCACATAATCGACGACGAGGCCGCGGCGGGGGTTGGGGTTCAGCGCCACCGCGAGGTCAATCTTTCCGGCCTGGAAGTCCGCGGCGAGGTTGCCCCAGGTGGTCTCATAATACTCGATCTGAACGCCCAGCAGACCGGCGATATCCTTGCCCCAGTCCACGAAGAAGCCGCTCCATTCGCCGGTGCGCGGGTCCTTGATGTAGCCCGGCTCCTCCGCGACCATAACTGGAAAATGCAACTTGCCACTGGCTTTGATGCGGTCGAGCACCAGGGAGGGGTCTTCGGCTCGAGCCGGCATGGAGGCCGGTCCGAGTAGGGTGGCCACACTCAGGGCGGCCGCGACAATTCCTCTTATCCAGCGTTTCAATGAAGTCTCCTCCGTTTTATTGGATTATGTCAATTTGTGAATGCACTATATCATTTCTAAGAGGCGGCGCAAGATTAAACCTGGTGCTCGGCTCACGTCACCGCACACGATAAGGAGCACAAGAGAGGCTGGGGGCGTGTCCAGCGACGAGGTCGCAGACAATGGCCGCCGTCATGGGGGCGCCGCTGATGCCCATGTGGCCATGGCCAGTGGCGAACAGGATGGCTGCATGCTTAGGATGGGGACCGATGATCGGCAGGCTATCAGGCGTCGATGGTCTTACGCCCATCCAGTCGGTCACATGGCTGATGGGTATGTCTGGAAGCATCGCGCGCGCGCACGCCTGCAGCTTGTTGCTCTGCTTCGGATTGCGTGGCGCATCGGGTGCATCGAACTCCGCGATACCCACGATGCGCAGCCCTTCCTCCAGAGGCGTGGCGACAAAGGCCGAAGCGGCGTCGGTCACGGGGCGGCTGATGACTCTGGAAATGCCGGGCATAGTGACGTGATAGCCACGCTCGCTGGCCAGCGAAAGAGAAATTCCCAGGGAGCGCGCGAGGTCGCGACTGGCGATACCGGCTGCAATGACCACGATGTCGCAGCGGTGGCGTCCCGTGTTTGTCTGGAGCGTCACCCCGTCGAGGCCGGGCTCGATGGCCAAAACCCGAGCCGTGCGAATAGCAACGCCCAATGCGGCGGCCCGCCCCATCAGGCTCTCCACTAAAGCTAGCGGTGAGGTCACGTGACCGCCGCCAGGAAAGAAAATCCCGCGCTGGTAGTCGCGGGCTAAGCCGGGCTCCAACCCGCGCAACTCCTCGGCATTGAGCCTCTCGAAGGCCACGCCATGCGCGGCCCGCAACCCGTCCACAACCCCGTCGAGTGCGCCGGGTGATACGCCGCGCCAGACGTGCAGGGCACCGTTCGGCCGGAACACCCGTTTCCACTCGATGTCGCCGAGCATATCGCGATAAAGCTCCGCACAGGGGGCGTGGAGTGCGTGCAACGCCGCATAGGCTGACTCCCAGGCATCCCGGCGGCCGGTTCGCAGGAAGCGCACGAGCCATGGGAATGTGCGCGGTAGCTCACGCGGTGCGAGGCGCACCGGGCCTTCGGTGTCGGCGAGCCAGCGCAGCGCACGCCACAGCACACCGGGATGAGCCATTGGGAAAGACGATCCCGCAGTGTATTGGGCGCCATTGCCCCAAGAGCAGCCATGGCCGATGCGACCCTCCTCAATCACAGTGACGAGGTGCCCTTCCCGCGCCAGCATGAGAGCGCAGCTCACGCCAATTACGCCCCCTCCAATGACGGCTACGGTACGTTGTTCAGCCATGGTATCACCTCTTTGTAGCTGCCCTTAAGTTCAGCATCATTGCGAATACACGGGGTGCAGGCGATCTTCCCGTCCCGTCCTTCCCCCCCAAAGATTGCTATAGGTCAATGCTAGGCACATATCACGTATTGACCTATTACAGACATAAGTTCTTGCAGGGTTCAACGGTATTTTCGTTGTTTCCAGAATCCCCGATGACACGGCACTGTCGGTACCGGATTTATCCCGCAAGTAGGGAATCATCAGCGACGTGACCTTCTACGCCTGGCGCAAGAAGGACGGCGAAATGGAGGTGCCGGAAACCAAGCGGCTGAAGGCACTGGGGGATGAGAACGCTCGTTTGAAGAAGCTTCTGGCGGGGTCGATGATGACGTGTCGACGCTGCGCTTGGCTTCCGCCCCTGAGCCAGACATCTCGGGAGTTCCGGCCCAGAGCAATCCAAAGACCGGGCGCACTTACGTTGAGCGCGCAGCGTTGCGATCGGTGAGCATTTTCCGGACGCCAGAAGCGTGTCACCCCAACGCCAGATCGGGCCGCGTAAGCCTGGACGAACCCCGTTCCGCTCAAGGTGAAGCTCGAAGCCGATCGACAGCGCATCAAGCGATCAATCCGGCAGGACGTGGACGCCGCATGGGTCGGGTGCGTGGCCGCCTTACGGCAGGAAGCTTGCAGTCATCTCGGTGCTAGATGACGACAATATGAAAACTGCATTTGACGCAAGCTGCTACACAATTGATCCTTGATTGAATGAAGTTGCCAACCTGCAGCAAGCTGCGTACCTGCGGCGTTTCGAACTCTGGTCCGGCAATCAGCGCGAGGATGCATGCTTCGACCTCCGCGCAAGCGAGCCTGTGCGAACCATTAGACGGAGGCGAACGCTGCGAGAATGAACGGGGCGAAGAGCGCAGACGAGGATACAGGTTCGCCAGCGACATTTGCGCCGCTCAGGAAACCCACCTTTCGTTCGATCTGGCTCGCCACGCAGGTTTCCAGCCTGGGCTGGTTGATGCAGACCGTTGCCATCAGCTGGCTGATGGCGACGATCTCGACTTCCGATCTTATGGTCGCGCTGGTACCGGCGTCTTCGACGCTGCCCGCCTTCATTCTATCTGTCTTCGTAGGGGCCATCGCCGACAATTTCAACCGCCGCAAGGTCATGTTCGCCGGCCGGTGCATTATGGTCATAGCATCTGCGATGCTGACCGCGTCTGTGGCGCTGGGCTTTGTCGACCCTTGGATGATCCTCGGCTTCAGCTTCTTGATCGCATGCGGCGGTGCTCTCAACGATCCCGCCTGGCAAGCTTCGGTTGGCGATATCGTGGACCGACGCGATGTTCCCGCTGCCGTCACCCTCCTCTCCGTCGGCTTCAACACTGTGCGGACAGTCGGCCCGGCGCTCGGCGGCATCCTGGTTGCCTCGTTCGGGCTTGTGACGGCTCTCGCCGTGACCACACTCACATACCTGGTACCTCTGGGGACCATATGGCGCTGCAAATGGAAGGTTCGCTCTTCGCCGCTGCCGCGCGAGCCGATGAGCACAGCGATCTATGACGGGCTGCGCTTCACGGCGATGTCTTCGGAAATCAAAACGGCGATCGCTCGCGGAACTCTCTTTGGCTTGGCGGGCATCGCCATACTAGCGCTGCTGCCCCTGGTCGTCCGGGATCAGCTGGGAGGAGGACCGCTCGCCTATGGCGCCCTCACGGCCGGCTTTGGGACAGGCGCTGTCTTCGCAGGCGTCTCCAATGGCGTGTTCAGAAGGCGTTTGTCTCAAGAACGGCTGATGACGCTCGCCTGCATCGCCTGCGCGGCGTGCTCCCTCTCCCTTGCACTGACCTCTTCAATTGCGGTGGCGGCAATTGCGCTCGCCTTGGGCGGCGCGGGGTGGGTCACCGCCTGGTCCGGGGTTGGCGTTAGCGTGCAGTTGGCAAGCCCGCGCTGGGTCGTGGGGCGCACCATCTCGATCTATTATGCATTGATAGATGGCGGCATCGCGGCCGGCAGTTGGGTGTGGGGCATGGTGGCCCAGAACCATTCCCTGGCCTGGGCGCTGGCGGGTTCTGCTGGTGCTCTGTTGCTCGTCGCTGCGGCCGGCGTCCTGTTTCCTCTTCGAGAGCGCCACGAATCCGAGCCCGATCCTTTGGAGCAATTCAACGCCCCAGCAGTCGCCCTCAATCTCAAGCCAAGAAGCGGTCCCATCGTTGTCAAAGTCGAATATCTGGTACTCGCGGAAAACGTCGATGCTTTCTTGGACCTCATGCGCGAGCGGCGGCATGTACACAGCCGCGTCGGTGCTCGACACTGGACTCTCCAGCGCAACCTTCAGAAGCCTGTGCAGTGGACAGAGACATTCCGCACGCCGACCTGGACCGACTACCTTCGCCTCAACCATCGCCTCACGACTGAGGATAGGCAACTGGACGAAAGGGTCCTCCTCCTGCACGAGGGAAAGCTTCCACCTCAAGTGACGCTTTTGATCGAGCGAACGACAGGCCAAGTCCGCAAGCCCGTGCCATCAACGCCCTTTTTTCCTCATCGTTGACCTCTTTACAAACAGTGAGGGGCCCGCAACCCCTCGCCGTGTCAGCGCGGGCAGGAGGAGCATAACTGACCACGCTGGCCCACAGCCACGACTTCATCGCTCACCAGCCCAGTGGCAACGCGCCAAGAGTTTTCGAGGATGGAGAAGGATGAACGGCGAAACGCACCTGAACGCGACTGTGGGGTCGTTCAACGGGGCGTCCCCAATGGAGCCGAGAAGCAGCGATCCGCTTCAAAGCACGGGGCGAATACATCCGCGCTCAGCACGAAGGCAATATCGTGCCTATCAAGAAGGGCCTCAAGTCGTCACCATTGCCCATGCGCTACGCCGAGATTGCACAGAATCGCAATCCAAGCCGCTGAGCAGGGATGTCGACGTGGACGTGTATGTCTACGACGCCGCACTTGCCGCGTATAAGGGCCATATGCGCCTCGTCGACCCGTAATGCGCCGAACGACCTACAGGGGTCACCGTCAGGATTGAGACGCGTTACGTCAAAGCGTTCCTGAAGGCGCAGCCGAACAAGACCGATCACAAGGATGCCCGCGGCATCGTGCAGATCATGCGGATTAACCGGCACCGGCCCGTCGATGTCAAAACCCTGACGAGCCAGAAACGACGGGCGCTTCTGACGGCGCGCAAGCTGCTGCAGGGAAAGGCTATTGCCATTGAAAAACGAAAATTCGCGGACTTTTGCGCAATTGAGTTGAAGGTCGATAAGGTTGGAGCGGTCAAATTCGAGGAGCGGATTCGCGAGCTGGTGGATGGCATGGCTGATCTTCAGGAGTTCATGGAGCCGGTGCTGCCGGCGAGGCACAAACTGCGTGAGGATTTCTCCCGGTTGCACGAGAAGGTTCTGGACATCTCGCGCAACGATGAGATGTGCCGGCTGTTGATGATCCCCGGTGTCGGTCCCGTCGTCTCGCTGTCGTTCCGCAGCGGTTCAAGAACTCGAAGGCTGTCGGACCACCAATACTGGGGCTGACGCCGAAGCTCAAACAGTCGGGCGAAAGCAAGCGCGTTGAATGCATATCGCTAGTGCGGTGGCGATGATGCGAACGCTGCTTTTACGAAGCAGCCCAGATCCTACTGACCAATGTGGGAAAATGGTCATGGCTGAAGGCCTGGGCGATGAACATCGCCAAACGGCGCGGCATGCGAAAGGCCATTGTCGCGCTCGCCCGCAGGCTGGCGGTCATCATGCATCGCATGATGACTGACGGTACCGAATTCTATCGGAGGAAGGACGATTGGCCAGCCGCCATCTGATCTCAATCGGATAACGGCGCGGCCCAAAAGGAGATGACGGAATCCGCAATCCCCGGAGGAGCAGGTGTCCTTCGCGGGTAGAGTAAGTTCGTAAGTGGCTAGTTCGGTCGTCGAATGACGATCAGGAGTTCTGCTTCATCATTCTGACCCCATGGTGGGAGGCCCAAAGGGCCGATCCCGGAGAGAAGCAAGACCCTGCGAAAGACATCAAAAGCCAGGAGACGCGGAAAGCTCGAAAGCTTGACCTTGACCAGCCGAATAGAGAAGCCACTTCGCCCTTGCTCATTTCGATGATGGCGACGATCGTGTTATCCTGTTCGAGAGCGGTCAGGGACCGGCTTGCGTCAAAGACTGCGACATGGGGCGCCTCCTTCTAAAGAGTTGGTTCGAACAGCGCCGAAAGATGCCACCCTCGCCGCTCGCCCCATAGCACCTCCTCAGCGGGGCACGATCGTCAGTTACGAAACGATCTATAAATTCGCCTATTCCGCAGACGGCCAAACCATCAAACTGTGGTGGCACCTGCCGGAGCGTCGTACGAGACGGAGACGGCGGCATGTACGACGGCGTTTCGGTCGGTGCTTCAGCCCCGAACTCAACATTCTTCACCGTCCGGACTCCGCATTGGAGTGCGACCGGCGCGGTCGGATGGCGCGCGAGTTTCGCTTTCCCGCTGAGGATCCGGTCCGCCATTCCTGGGAAAAAAGGCGAGAAACCGACAAAACTGTCTGGTTTGTTGAGTCCACGACGCGGTGGTGTTCGGCCCGGCGTCCTGCCACGAGCTCATCTAAACCGTTGAGTGACAAGTTATTTCTGAGCTCTTCTGCGCAGTTGGCACGGTTTTTGCCATTCCCTCGTTGCAGGGTGCAGGAACTGCCGCCGATATGGCATCGCTCCAGAGAAGAAAGGAAATGAACATGCCAGGTCGGCGTCAGGTCGCATTCTATGGGAGCTATCGGCAAATCCACCACCTCCCAAAAAACGCTCGCCGCCCTGTCGATCTCGGGCAGATCCTCATCGTCCCGGTGACCCAATGCCGACTGCACCCGCCTGATCCTGAACTCGAAAGCACAGGAGAGAATCTGCATCTCGGGCAAAGCAAGGTTCGGTGCAAGCCCTCGAACTCGAGTGCGTTCCGCGTCAACTGCCGCTTGAGCTCAATCAACTTGAGGAAGGAACGATGAGCAAGCTTCTTGGCCTTTATAGTGATCACCAGATGACCTCGCCTCTCGCAGTGGCGCAGCATTCGGCGCAGATTAAACCACTTGCGACCGACCTTGCGAGAAGTGGAGTTCTACTCGTCACAACCTGCGCACGAGTCGAGGTCTATGGTGAAGAAACCGTACTCAGAAATGTCGATAGCACGATATTTTCTGGTTTTTCATATGTACGCATTGAAGGTGCGGCCGCAATTGCTCAACGTCTCGCCGAGATTGCATCCAGCGCTCATTCCCAGATCCTCGGTGAGAGTTACATCAGCGATCAGCTCGCAAAGGCTATCGAATTTCTTAGTCCCAACCTCCCGATTTTCCAGATCGCACGGTTGGCAATAGAAACGGGTCGTGCCGCGCGCGAGCGACAGCGTTTCATCGCATCGTTCAACTACGATCAGATCGTCCGAGACATCATAGCTGATCGATTTCCGTCTGGAGAGGTACCCGACCGCCTTTACATCATCGGGGCGGGTATGCTGGGTCGCGGGCTAATCAGGAGTGGTGTCGGAGAGCGATTCCGTTCCACGGTAGTTGTAACGCGGAATCCTAAGAACCTTCGCAAACGTCTCCGCCCTTCGAATGACATTCGAGTCGCGTTCAAGCGCCCGGCAGAGATCGGGTATCCACACGAACCGCGCTCCATCGTTGTTATCGCAACCGCGGATGTCAATGATGAATACGAAGCCACTCTGCAGGACACCCTTCTGCGGTTGGAGCCGCGCACCATAGTGGATCTGTCATCAATTCCAGTACTTTCGGGAGAAGCAGTCAGAAATCTCAATTATGTTAGCATGTATAACGAAGAATTTCTTCGATTCATCGAACAAAATAATAAGCGCTTGGCTCCGAAACTGCCGCTCTTGTTTTCCGACATAGAGGAAACACTCCGAACGGCGCAGATCTCCTTTCCCGCGAGGGCAACCTAGCCTTACAGCAGTACACACCAGTTCGCGAGAGACCATTTGAAAGCGCGTAGCCTCGTTCGGGGCTACCGACATTCCAAACCGAAGGGCCGGACTGTTGCAGCGCCGGTCTCAGCACCAGGAGACGAGGTAATATGACAACCCCTATTGTCAGATGGCTAAGTCGAAACGACGTTACTCAGACGAAGTTGCCATTCGCCTCAGCATTAGATGTTATCGAAGCGACGCTTCGTGACCACGGCAATGGTGCATTCGAGAACCCGCCCAAGATCGGGGTCCACCCGAGGCACAACGCATTCATTCACGCAATGGCTGGCTGGCTTCCCAAGCAACGCCGAGTCGGTCTTAAGTGGGTTGCCGGTTACTCCAGCAATCACAAAGTTGGCTTGCCAAACATCACAGGGCTTTTGGTGTTAAACGATCCGGACACGGGTCTACCAGTCTGCGTGATGGATGCTACTTACCTGACCGCAGTTCGCGCGGCGGCAGTGTCGGCTGTTACCAGCAAGTATTTGTCGCCGCCACGCGTGGACAGGATTGCGGTAATCGGTGCTGGTCTTCAGGGCCTCTACCATGTAAAAATGTTGTCGTTGATTCACCCCGCTGCCGAATTCCAAATCGTGGATATCAATGAGAATGCCGTTAGCCGGTTGGTTGAACAGACGTGTTCCAAAGCAACAGTCGTTCATGTGAAAGAGGCTGAGACCGCGATCCGCACCGCTGACCTCGTAGTAACCGCAACAAGCCGATTGGAAGACGTTGCATTCCGGTTCGGATGGGTCAAGGAGGGCAGCTTGGTTCTGCCCGTCCATGTCCGAGGATGGTCAGAGGATATAACGACGGCTTCGGATGTATTGTTGACTGACGACGTTGAACAATTCAAGAACTACATCATGGCTACAGGCTCTCCTTATCGGGATATTTCCCGAGTTCTTGGATCTGTCAGCGATGTCATCGCAGGACGGGTCGCCGGCAGAGTTCGCAACGCTGATCGCATTGCAGTTTTCAATGTCGGCCTCGCAATCTATGATGTCGCTATAGGTTCTGCTATACTAGACATCGCAGAGCAGCACGGCTTAGGAGCGATCGTATCCTACTAACTTGTGACCGTGGTCAAATCGATGCACTATCCGACCCATGCCCTGCAAAAATTCCCCACGTTGATGGACAGCACGGGTGTCAAATGGTATTCGAAACTGACCCTCGATTGGAGTGCGCCCCTTGGGGTGGACAGTTGGGCATGAAGGATTACCAGCCTATACTAGTCGGGTTTTCGAAAAGAGAACCAACGCCGGTGCCATCCCAGAAGATTAGCTTGATCCGGTCTGTCCGCTTCGCCCGGAAGACGTAGACGACCCCGCTGAACGGATCGGCCCCCATCGTCTCGCGCACCAGCGCAGCCAGCCCCTCCGCACCTTTGCGGAAGTCCACCGGCTTCGTCGCCACCATGACCTTGACCGCGTCCGTCGGCCCGATCATGACGTCGCCTTCAGCGCGCGGATCACTGCGGTCACGGTCTTCGCATCCGCACCCCGACCGACCCGCATGGTGATGCCGTGTATCTCCAGCTCGATCACACCGGCGTCTCGAGCGACTTTCTGCTTCCGCCGCCGCCTTGCCGCCGGTTCAGGCCTCGGCGCTGCAATCACCGCCGGAACAAACAACGATCCCGGTGCCGGCGCTTCCGCCAACGGCTCACGAACGGCCCGACGCCAGGCGAACAGCTACTGCGAGGATAAAGCGTATCGCCGCGCCACCGCGCTCACGGTCGCGCCGGCTTCGTAACTTTCCGCCACGATCCGCGCCTTCTCCTCCGGCAGCTATTCGCGCCGCCGACCGGAGCCCGTGAACACCTCGAACCGGCGCGCGGACTCGCGGACTCGTGATCGCTGGATTTAAGCGTAAGCTCTGAAATCGTCACGTGTCGAAGCCCGCAAAGGCTCCCATGGCGGGGTCCAGTGGCGCCGTCGAAGATTTCGATGTTGATCATTTGCCCTTGACGACAGGCGGGGCATTGCCTGAGCGAATGACCGGTGAGGTCCTCGTAGCGGTCGCGGCAATCCTTTGCGGGTCGGTTGTCCGATGGCTCGGGAACCGGCAGGTCGCGGCAGTGAGCAAGTTTTTGCGCGCGGTAGCGATTGCCGCGGAAGCCCTAGTCTAGTAGCGAATGCGGTGGAAGCCCTCGGGCAGGACGTGCAACAAGAAGCGGCGAATGAACTCGTCGGACGCAACGGTCATGACCTTCTGCCGGATTGTCGTGCCGATAGTCCTTCCAGTGGAAGGCGACTTTGCCGTCCTGGATGGCGACCAGGCGATTGTTGGAGATGGCGACGCGGTGGGTGTAGCGGCCGACGTAATCGAGGACCTGTTCGGGTCCGGCGAAGGGCGGCTTGGCATAGACGACCCACTCGGCCTTTCGTAGCGGCGTCAAATAACGCCGGAAGGCGCTCGCTCAGGTCCTGCAAGCCAGAGAAGAACTTTAACTGGCCTGCGGCGAAGGCTTTCTCAAGATGCTCCAGGAACAATCGTCGGAACAGGCGCGAGAGAACCCGGACGGGCAAGAAGAAGCCGGGCCTGCAGGCGATCCACCGATGGCCGTCGCGAGAGAGGCATCCGCCGGTGACGATGCAATGCAGATGCGGATGATGAAGCAGGTTCTGGCCGGCGAAGAAGCCGATCTCGGCTCCCAGGTGCTTGGGATCGGCCGAGATGGTGCGCAGGGTCTCGGCGATGGCGCGGAAGAATCGGCTGGCCAGGCCCGATCACGCCAACGATTACGGACGAGTTTGCGACACGCAGTTCGTAGAACTTCCTCCGTACGTGGCTCCAACATCCCGCCAGCGTCATGCCGTCGCCTCGCAGACGGTGGCGCAGATCACCCCTTACTTGGGGGGCAGATTGCGCTGGTGCGGAGAGGTGAGGGGTTTGCTGATTTTTCCTATTCGGTCGGAAATGGTGTAATCGACCAACTGATTAAGTCTACCGCACGCTGAAGTATCGCCTGGGTCTGAGCAAGGCTGGGTGAAGCGGCGATGACATATCCCATTGAGTCTCGGTAATCGCCTTTCCTGACGATCGGTGTCTTGGGTTTAACATAAATTTTGACCTCGGCGACACCTGATACGGCAGTCGCCCGACTGTCACCATCAATCCAATCAAGGATGCCGTCGCGATCAGGAAGTAGGCACCGCCAGGCCGAAATGTGCGAGTGCCTTCCGCGCAAATCCCATTCCTCGCCCATGACAAGCTTGATGTGCTCGGCGATGAGGTCCACACCGTAAGCCAGCTGAACCGGTTGAGGACCGCCACTAATGCGCGGATTGACTTCAATCACCACTGGTCCACGCTTCGTCCACCGGAACTCAATGCAGGTTGGCCCCCAACCAAGCCCGACAGCTCGCAAGCAGCTCAGCGAAACATCGACGATGCGCTTATACTCGTCATCAGTTAGGGGGGCCGGGAAGGTGCCCTCACGGAAGACGAAATGCGGTGGAGGGTCGAAGGCACCCGCCTCAATTCCAATGACCTCATATCCCATTATATGAACGATATAAAAAGGACCCTGTGCGAATTCTTCGACCAGTATCCTCGGCGAAGACACCCATGTGTGCTTCCCGCCGAACAGATAGGCCGTATGTTCGGCTACCTCGTCGACGTCACGGCACAATCGGACACCGCTGCTGCCGCTGCCTGCGGCTGGCTTAACAATGACCGGCAGGCCGATCTCCGCGGCAGAGCTTTCCACCTCCGTTGCATTCGCTGCCAAGCGATAAGCAGGTACTGGAACGCCCGCTTTCGCGAGGAGTTGACGTTGAGCAAATTTATCGCAGCATCGTTCAACCGATGCGGGGTTCGGTCCCGGTAAATCGAAATGCCGGCAGAGCTTGCCAACTGTCGCATAGAGCGACTCGTCGAGGTCCGTGAAACCAGTAATCCCAGCAATGTTATACGTCGCACGTAGCCGAGAACATTCGCGAATCAGCGCATCGAGATTGTCTGTATCGACATGGATTGCCTCAATGTCTTCCGCCGCAAGATAGTCGTACTGAGTTGGATCAGCCGACAGGGTAATTGGATAAAGGCCAAGACGCTGGGCCGCTTGGACGTATCGCAGACCAATACTCCTATGGCCTTCAACCAGGATGAGCGCTCTTCTTGCCATCGGCTGTTGACCCTCCGTTGCATGCTGTGTGGCGGTCTGAGCGTGATCCAGCATCAGCCTTTTCAGCCGTGCCTGACCTCAGACCGTGCGGTAAAGGTACCACTGTCGGCGATTTGCGCTCGCAAAGGTTCTGTAAATTTGTTTGAAGGATCTGTTGCAACGTCTTGGTCGCCGACGGTGCGGCACGGAGCCTCTCGAGAGTTCGCAGGGTTGCGACGTTTCAAGGGACGCTAGTTTAGCCCGCCTTATGCACGACGGAGCGTCTGAGAGGTTCGCGGATATGGCGGATATAGCCTAACCGGTTGATTGGCGTAGGATTCGGTTGTCTAAGCCAGCCCTGCCACCGCATCTCGCGAGCCACACCCGCCATGACCGACGATACGTTGCTGCCGCTCTCATTTCCAGCCGTTGGGCGCAAGAAGATCACAGCTGCGTTTGGTGGCGGACGCATCACCTCGGATGGTGGCGGGCCGAATTCTGCGCGCGCCCGCATCTTTGCGATCGCATGCGGCTACGGGGATGCCAACGATCTCGCCCTTCGACAAGCTCAGGCGACTGCGCACCGACCCGGCCTTCAAGCTCGCCTGCGGGCGGCTGCCCGACAGCGGGATTGATCTGTGCTTGCAGCCGACCTGCTCGCGCCTAGAGAACCTGCCCGACCCACGCACCGTCATCCGGCTCGGCTGGGTGCTGGTCGATCTGTGGCTGTCGAGCCATGCCGCGCCGCCCAAAAGCGTGACGCTCGACATCGACGACACGGTTGATGTCTCTCACGGCCATTAGCAGTTCTCGCTCTTCAACGCCCATTACGACGAGCGCTGCTTCCTGCCGATCCACGTCTATGACGCCGCGACCGGACGTCCGGCATCGGAGGTAGTTGCTTCTATCGGCAAGCTGAAGCCGCTCTTGACCCGGTCCACGACGACATAAGTTTTGAAGTCTTTGATGTCAAAGTTGCCGCCGTAGAAGAAGTGACGCGTGAACTCGTCGTAATCCTCCATGCTCTTGACGGTAATGATCAACACGAAGTCTGCTTCGCCGGTGACATAGTAGCAGCTCATGATCTCACGTGCGGCCCGTATCGCCTGTTTGAAGCGACCGATGGTCGCGGCGCGCCCTCGCTCCAGACTTACCGACACAACCATCGAGTTCGGGCGGCCAACGGCCTTGGGCGATACGATTGAGACGTCGCCCACGATAACGCCGGAAGTGCGCAGCCGCTTGAGACGCCGCTGAACGGCGGTTGGCGAAAGGTTGGCTAACGCACTGAGCTGGTCTGACGTTAGCCGATTGTTACTCTGCAGCGCCGTTAATATGCGCGCGTCAACGCGATCGATTTTCATCATAATAACTCCTGCTTATCTCCTGCCAAGACATAGCGAGTGCGACTAGACTATTGAGTCCTACAATGAACTTTTCATACTTCGATAATCCCCAGGTTTACTGATTTTATAGCAGCGACCGTTCTGCTGGTGGTCTCCAACTTCCGCATCACGTTCTCCTCACAGCCAAGGGATGTTACCGCGGAAAACTCCACTTTCGAACGATCCAGTTTTCAGGGATCAGAGCACCTTTTTACGATGGCGGGCTGGCGGCGCCATCGAGCGCTTTGAAAAGCATTGTCGGTGGGGGAGGACACCGGCAGGGCACGCCGCGCGAAAGTCGCGGCCGCGTGGCGACCGAACAGCTGCGGCAGTCAATTCTAGGGCAGCGAGCCTCTTTGCCGTCGAGTTAGAGTCGGAACCCATATCAGCGCATTGTGCTTGTCCCTCATGGGAATTGGCCACTCACCTGCTTTGCCCGGCGAATGGTCTCGATGCGGATCGCCAAAGCGGCCTTGCGGTGAGAGATGCCGTCGGTTCCGGACCGCGGGCACGGTCGATCGCCGGTCCGAGCGCACGCTCGGATTGACGCGGTCGAAAGCGACTCGTCTCCTTCAACGGCCAGACGCATGAAGAAGCGATTGCTGGTGCGGTCCCGAGTAACGATGCAGCCATGAAGCTGCGATATCTGGTGCTGAACAACGCGGCCGAGGAATGGAAACGACCGCCGCGCAAACGGTTCGAGGCCAAGACCCAGTTCGCCGTCGTCTTCGGCGAGAGGTTTGTCAGCCAATGACGAAATCGGCCTCGCGCACAGAATTCCTAACAGTCCCCCCGACCCGACGCCGTGCAGCGACGTAGGTCCGAAGCTCGGCCATTACAAGACCGAAAGAGCCATTCCTCTCGACGCAGCGGCGTCAGGCGGGCACTGTTGTGGATGTTCATTCGGACCCTCCGGTGAATAATGGAGCCTGATAACTCCTCTCTCCTCAATTCTGTCCGAATGGACAACCTATCGGAAGCTCACAGCTAGGGCCGTTGGTATTATTTGTATGCGACAACCACGAGGCGCGAGCTATCGGATGTAAACGCTCCACCTTCTTGCCCATAAGCTTCAACATTCTCGAACCCCGCGCTTCGCAACATGCGAACATATTCAGAAAACCCATACTGTCTGAAAGACAGGTGCGTTCGTCTAACGCATCCATCGCGGACGATAATCCTTTCGAGGTTCGAGCGATCGCTTAGCACATCGTTGCTAAATATATCGATTCGTACATCGTCATTACGCTGCGCAACGTAACAGATAGGCGACTTGTGGCTCAGGAAATCGATGCGATTGGGGTGGTCGATTAGCAGGCGCCCGCCCTTTCGAAGTGAAGAAGCGGCTTCACGAAGAACTCTCTCATTATCTGCGTCATCGAAATAGCCAAAGGTCGTGTACCACAGAAAAGCTGCGTCGAACCGATCTCGCCAGGGAAGTGAGCGCATGTCGCCCAGAACATACTCGACATTTACTCCGCGTTCAGAAGCATCTGCTTCGGCTTTTTTTAGCAAGATCGGCGAGATATCAAGTCCGGCTACCTGCGCTCCTTTTTCCGCCAATCGGTTGGTAATCCGCCCATAGCCGCACCCAAGTTCAAGAACTGAGCTGCCTTGCGTAAGAGAAAGAAGCTTCCAAATTACCCCCACTTGTCGATCACTTGCATTCGGCGGATTGATCACATCTCCAAAATAAATATAGTCTTCGCTAAAGTATACCTCAAGCTCTGATAAGGTAACTGTATCTCTAGCCTCGTAGTTCATGTTTGTTTTCCTTATATTTTTCTGATATTTTTGATCTGACCTTAAACCCGATTTTTGCATAGAAGTTTGAGTATTAAAAGAAAACATTTGTGAATTTTTCATGCAGTCTTTAAATATTTTTGCAACAGTCATTTACCTTATACCGCGTTCGAAATTGTATCGCGGGCCGGCATGGGTGACCATCGCGCTTGCCGTCGAGGCCGTGAAGGCTGGAAAGAGCGTCTATTTCTGCACGCTCGCCGAACTCATCGCTGCGCTGACAAGGGCCGAACGCGAAGGCCAGCTGCAGGAAACCCGCTTCTTCTGCCGGCCTGCTCTGCTCGTTGTCGACGAGATCGGCTACCTGCCCGTCCTCCACGGTGGCGGCAATCTGTTCTTCCAACTCGTCAACGCCCGCTATGAGAAGGGCGCAATGATTCTCACCTCAAACCGCAGCTTTGCCGAATGGGGCGAGGTCTTCGGCACCCTGTCGTCGCAACCGCCCTTTCTCGATCGCCTGCTTCACCATGCGGTCGTCGTCCAGATCGAAGGATCGAGCTATCGGCTCCGCCAGCACGCCGAGCCCATGCCCGAACACCTGCGATCAAAAGCACCATCGCGGCCGCGCGGCAGGCCACCGAAAAATGGACACCCCTCCGCGACAGCCTGAGCGGCGTGTGATCGTCTCGGCATAGTTTGTTTCCTGCCTCCGCTTTCAACAGCGGAGGAGAGGATATGATTTCAGAAGAGTATTTGGGCAGGAGCCGGCTGTTTCAGCGCCTGGAGAGCGGCCCCCACGGACAACTCGTCGAGGCCGAGATAGGCTGACAGCAAGGGCAACTTGGCGTGTATATCGACGCCTTCCTGTGCCCACATCGTGAGGCGGTGGACCGCGAAGGCATGACGGAACTCGTAGGGTCGGGCGCCAACCCGTCCTTGTGCGGATTTGATACCCGGGCGACGAAGAATCCGGCGGATAGCATCGGATGCGGAAGCGGTCGTAAGCGACGAGCCGTTGCGGCGAACGAACAGGGCTTCCCGATCCGCGCAGTGCTGGTCGATGAGTATCTGACGCCGATCGTCGATGTAGCGCCGCAACTCTCAGACAAGGTCATCCTGCATGGGCACGATGCGCGTGCGCCGCTTGCTGTCGTGGGTCGTCAAAGTGCCGCGTTCGAGATCGACATCGGTCATCTTGAGGCGTGCGGCTTCTCCGAGCTGCAGGCCAGTGCAGTAAAGCACAAGAATAAGCCTGCGCAGCATTGAGGCCCATATGAAGTGCCCCTGATGCACCGAGGCGGCAGCAAGGATTCGGCGGATCTCTTCCTGGCTGAAAATATAGGGGAAGAAGATCGGTTCCTTCATCGGCGCCCAGCCATGCCCGGGCACATAGCTGGTCGGATCGCGTCGCCGACGGAACAGGCAGAGCTGCCGAATGACGCCGAACTCGTTGGCAAGCGTGACAGCCTTGCGGCCGCGGCGCCGCCCACCCAGCGCTGGATAGCCTCCGCCAGAGGGATGGGGTCTTCTTCGCCCCAATGCTGCCGGACAAAGCGGAGGAAACGGTCGATCTCGAAGGCGCCACGCTTATAAGGATGGCCCATGGCGCGTTTGAACTGCAGAAAGCTCTCCGCGTCGCGCTCCAACTCGGAAAGGGTGACGATGGTGGTCATGCCGGCACCGGCAACGCGACCTCACGCAACGTCTCCGTTGCGATCCGCACATAGGCGGAGAGCGACTCCGGATCGCGATGCCCAAGAAGCTCGGATACCACACGAGGCGGCGTGCCGAGATCGATCTGGCGTGCCGCGTGGGAATGGGGCAGAACGTGGCTACCGAGGAACGTGCCCGAAATCCCGGCGGCCCTCGCATGCTTTGCGATGATGTGGCGTATCGCGCTTGAAGCGGCGAAGGGGCCGAACGGCACCTTCATCTGCACGAACAGATGACGGGTCGGCGTGCCGCTGGGCCGTCCATCGCGCAGATAATGCGCCACCGCCTTGGCCACGGCCGGCAGGAGCGGCAGGGTGAAGGCTGTCCCCGTCTTTGGCCGCACTGTGCCGGCTTCCCAATCGATGTCGTCGAACTGCAAGCGGATAGCCTCACCCGCTCCAAGGCCGTAATTGCTCATCATCAACAGGAGCGCGTAATCGCGCAGACCCATTGGTGTCGACCGATCCACCGCCTTCAGCAGCCGCTGCACATCCTCCCAGGCGAGCGCCCGCCGTGGTCGCTCAAGGCGCGGCTGCACCGGCGCGATCACGGTTTCGCTGAGATCGACGGGAATGCGCCGCTCCAATGCAGAAAACGCAGGAAACAGCGAATACTGCACGCAACATCGCTGACGTGCGATCGGGAATATCGTTGAGCGTAAGAGACGAGAAAAGCGTCGACATCAGTCAAGGCTATCGACAGCCAGCCTTCACCGGCCTGTATCAGGTGACCCTGAAATTTGCCGATGTGCTGCAACTTCTTGTGCACGGTCACCTGCGGGTTGCCCCGATGCCGGAGCAGGTAGTCGGCGTACTCGGCAAGCAAAGGCGTTGCCGGCGGCTTTGCTGGCCGCGGCGACCGCCAATCGGGAGGCGCCAACCCCATACTATGATAGACCCGGTTGAGCGACTGCAGAGCACTCCGGAAAAGGCCCAGCGACCGCGGATCGAGATCCTGCCGCCGCGCATACCAGCCTATGAAGCGATTTGTGCGTTCGAGGGTGAGCTCTTCGCGCTCGATCAGCCCGCGTTCGGCGCAATAGGAGCGAAACGACCTGATCCTGTGCATGTAGACCAGCGCCGCGCCAGGGCTCAGGCTGCGGTGGGCGCGCCAGACGCGGTAGATATCCTCGGTGGTGGGCGTGGGTTCGGTCTGCATGGGGATCCTATCACCTTGGCCGAACCAGCGTAGCTTGCCGCGATAATGCGGTCACCGCCAAAGACTCCAGATAAAACTTCGCCCTGGATAATGAGCCCAGCACCCTGCAAACTGGATCGTTTCATTGCTGCCGGTTTTGGACCGAAGCAACGAGCGCGCCGGTGAAGGGATTCGTCACGTCAAAGCGACGTTCGCTCGAAATCCATTCGCCGGCGACATAGGCGCGTTCGATCAGAAATCCGCCAGTCGCTCCGGCACCACGGTAGGTATACCCAAACCCAGAGCTCCAAACCTTCAAGTCTTGTAAGTATTCTGCCGCCAGGCGGATCAGATCATGAACGAGCCGCCGTTAACGTCGAGCGTCACACCCGTGAGGAAGGCAGCGTCTTTCGATGCCAGGTAGGCGACCGCAGCGGCGATGTCTTCACCGGTGCCCAGTCGGCCGACAGGAATGCGGGCGACGTAAGCCTGGTTAAGCTCGGCACCAGCCGCGGCAGCCATCGGCGTTTCGATGCGGCCCGGCGCAATGGAATTCACCGTGATGTTCATTGAGCCAACTTCAACGGCAAGGGTGCGGGCAAGGGCCATCATGCCGGCCTTGGACGCGGCATAGTGGGCTCCTGCAATCTCGGTTTTCGTTCGGCCGGCCACCGATGCGATGTTGATGATCCGGCCCCATTTCGCCGCCCGCATGTGGGGAAGGCAGGCCCGGCAGCAAAGGAAGGCGCCTGTCAGGTTAACTTCGAGAACCTGACGCCACTCCGCGGCGAGCATCTCCTCAACTGTCGCCTTCCGTCCGCCGTGTTTCGGAGAGATTCCCGCATTGTTAACCAGGATATCGACCCGCCCGAAGCGGGCCGCTGCGGCCTCGACCATTCGCGTGACATCAGCGTCTTTGGAGACATCCACGCGCACCGCCAGGGCCCGCCCAGAACAGTTCGAAGACAGGGTCGAAACGCTGGCGTTCAGGTCACTCTCGGAGAGGTCCGCCAGCACCACCTCGGCGCCCGCGTTGAGAAGCCGCGTGGCGATCGCAAGTCCGATGCCCCGCGCCGCGCCTGTCACCAGAGCCACCTTGCCGGCGAATGCGGTTGCCTGCGAAGTCTGGTCCACGATCTACTTCCTTCTACACTATGGCGACGGGTGTCAGCGGCGAGCCGAACGAGCCGGGCAGGCGCAGAGGCGGGGTGGTCAGGAAAAACCGGCTACCGTTATGAGCCCGCAGCCAGGCAGCCAATTCCGATAGATACCAGAGCTCGCCGAGGGGAAGGCCAAGCTTGAAAAGGCACTGGTGGTGCAGGGGCAGACCGACGCAGTGGTCGCAGCCGTCTGGTGCGCGATTCGGATAGGCCGCCACCGCGAAGTTGTCAGCAGCCAGCGGCGATACCGCAGTCGTCGCTCCACCGGAGCAGCCTGTCGTCCCCCCGCCCAGTACGGCGAGGGCATTGTGCAGGACACGCGGATCCGGGCTGCCGTCCATTTCGACAACAAGTTGGGCGAATCCGGTGTGTATGCACCGCATGTCGCCCGCCTCGACTTCAACGGACTGACTCAACATAGCACGCAACAGAGCATCGTAGCCGACCAGCGTCCGGTCCCCTCCATAGATCCTGCCTAGGTCGAGGAGCACGCCCCTACCTTGGACGCTGGTCTCGGCGAACTTCTCGATGCCTAATCGGCGCGCGCGGGCTCCGCCTTCGGCACCGGGTCCTAGAACATCCGCGCCGCCCTTGAAGCCATTGTAATAGACGATATCAGCGATGCCGTCGCCGTCAGCCTCGAAATGCTGCCCGATGTGGCTAAGGGCATCCCACTGCGTGGAATAGTGCGTGAACAGTGGCGCGCTTTCATCGCAGGACGCATCGATGTATTGGGTATTCTCCATATGTAACGGATAGTTCACCGCTGGCAGTCCCTGCTTGCGTGTCGGCAGAAAGCCCGGCCGTCCTTCTCGGCGGCCGCTTTCAGGCGGATGTCATCCGTCATCAGGTTGAGACGCCAGACTGATCGTCGGCACCGAATAGGCTCCCAGTTTGCGCCTTCCGGCTTATTGTTCCTTCGGCTGCCCATGTAACGCCATTCCGCTTCAGTGATCCAGGGTCCCGGCAAACAGCGAAATCGGGGGATGCGCAGCGGGATCCGTCATCACCTCGATCAGTGTCGGCCGCTCGGCCGCGAAGGCCTGCTTGAGGACTTCCTGCAGATTCGCTGCGTCCTCAACTCTTATCCCTTCGCAGCCACAGGCGCGCGCAATCGCTACGTGATCAACCGCTGCGAAATGGCAGGCTGTGGTGTGGGCCCCAAACTTCACGGTTTCGGCGTCCTTCTGGAAGCCAAGGATGCCGTTGTTCAGAAGGACTATCGTCACCGGAATTCCCATGCGGACCATGGTTTCCAATTCGGCCCAGGAATGCGCAAAGCCACCGTCCCCGACAAGCGCCACAACAGGTGCCGAAGGCCGCGCGATTTTTGCGCCCATGGCGAGCGGAAGGCCCCACCCGAGCCCGGCTAGCCCACGGGGTGTGAGGAAGCGCATCCCTTCCCCTGGCGCTCGCAAATGACCCACGACCCACATCGATGAGTAGCTCGCATCAGCCGTGATGATCATCTCCGGCCGGATCAGATTCTGCAGTTCCGCCATCACACGTTCCGGCCTGATCCCTCCGGTTCCCTGCTTTAGTAGGGGTGCCCTGACCGTCTCGAACTGGCGCCACGCGTCGGCAATCCGATCGGCCAGACCGGGGCGCGCCTGTGATCTTGCCTTAAGATCCTGGGTCTTGAGGGCCTGCGTGAGTGCTTTGAGGGTTTCTGCCGCATCCCCGACGAGGCGGACTGCCTCGTAGTTGCGCCCGATCTCCTGCGGATCGAGGTCGATCTGAATGATCTTCGTGCCCGGGCGAACGAGGCGCCAGCTGTCCGTGCCATTTTGATTGTTTCGTGTTCCAACCTGCAGGATGAGGTCGGCATCCTCGACCAGGCCCCGCGTGAACCGGCCAAGCGACGTGGGCCCGACGAGGGATCCGAGAACGCCGCATGACAGAGGGTGGAATTCATTGACGGCACCCTTGCCCATGTTCGTCGTGAATACAGGGAGCGAGGCAAATTCCTGAAGGTCCGCCAGAGCAGATGGCGCGCCGGTGGAAACGGCGCCGCCACCTGCCATGACTACCGGGCACCGGGCTTTTGCGATTAGAAAAGCCGCTTTGGCAATGCCGGCATCCGCCGGCCGGGTACGGTCGAGCGGCCAGGCGCTGAGGCATGCCTCGCGCCTGTGGGCGGCAGGCTGGGCTGTCTCGCGCAGTAGGTCAGCCGGCAGTAAAAGGACGGCAGGCCCCGGCCGGCCACTCGCCGCAGCCACGAACGCCGCGTCCACGTAATCGTCAACTCGATCCGCGGTGCCGATCCGGCGCGTCCACTTGGCGCAGGATGCAAAAAGCACCAGGTGATCGAGTTCCTGAAAGGCATTCTTATCCACCTGCGGTCGCTCTACCTCCTGAACGAGAGCTACCACGGGGATGCTGGCCTTTAGGGCCTCGGCCAGCGGTGCAACGAGCAGTGCCGCTGCTGGACCGTTCTGGGCGGCGACCACCGCGACCTGTCCCGAGGCCCTCGCGAAACCGTCGGCCATCGCACCACCCATATTCTCCTGGCGGTAGGCGATTTGACGGATTCCGATTTCCTCCGCAGCGAGTATCACGGCGGAAGGAAGGCTCTGACCGAATATGAACTTCACGCCGTGGCGCGATAGCGCACGGGCGATTGTTTCGGCAACGGTAGGTTCGGTGTCTGTCATGGTGTTTCTTCCGATAGAGTTCTGAAAGGTCAGGAGCACAGTGACCGCGGCCCAAATCGCATGTCATACCCTGAGGTTGACACGCCGGCGGTGCCTAGGTGCCCCTTACGAGTAGTGCGGCTTGAGACCGGGGCGAGCGTGGGGGCTGCTTGCATTTTGCATCTTGATCGCCACCAGATGAAGTACAGGGCAACGAGCCAGAGAACCGGCAGAAGCATGAGCAGCGACGCCACCGCGGCGACGGATAGACCGCTGACCAGCAAGGATATGACCACTTCGTCGAATGAATGGAGGAAGGCAAACACCGCCCAGCCGAGAATACCCGGCCGGATCAAAGGCAGAGTCACCCGTATGAATGTCCGGAAGGACCCGGCCCGCATACTCTTGGGCTTGCTCAAGGCTAGTGTCGAACTTTGCCAGCGTTGCCGCGACGACAACCACGACATAGCTCATGGCGCCAATACTGTGCGTCAGGACGATGCCCGTCTTCGTTCCGACCAGGCCGAAGGACACCAGATCAAGGTAGGCTGCGATGCCGACCACGATCACCAGAAAGGTGATCGGTGCCAGGAGGATCAACTTGAGCACGTTGCGCGAGATTGGCGTGCTGCGGCAGAGCCCATAGACGGCCAGCGTACCGAATATGATCGAGATTACTGTAACCGAGATTGCAATTTCCAAACTGCTCAGAGCGGCCTTGTTCCACGACGGATCGCCGAAAAACGAACGATACCATTGCAAGGAAAAGCCGGATGGGGGGAATTCCAACTGCGTTCCCGCGCTGAATGACACGATGATCACCACCACTCCCGGGAAGAGAAGAAAGAGTTGGGTGAGTATGACAAACGTGATCCCCAGGTACCTCCAGACACGGGTCGCGTCGCCAGCGCGGTAAAGATGCGTCTTCCAGCGCGCGCCCGCCCGACCGGGCCGAGCTCAGTGAGGTGTCGCGCTAAGGCCACTGCCTCGGGAAAACGACTTCGCCGGACCGGCGCAGCATTGCCCTGGGGGCCGGCCGGATTGAGTCTGAGGACGGCGTGCACCGTCATCGCGATCGCGATCGCGATCGCGAGGAGAATTGATGACGCGGCCCCTATCCGGCCGAGATTGAAGGAGCTTTGCACCTCAGCCGCAATAAAGGTCGAAAGCATGGCGTCACGCAGGCCACCAAGGGCTGCGGGCGCAATAGATAATTGGAGGCTCAAGATCAAGACGAGCAACTCGCCACTGCGCAAGCCGGGCAGGTTGAGCGGGGAAAACACGCGCCAGAAGGCTGAGAACGGATGCGCACCCATGCTGAGCGCCGATGCCACCAGCGACTTGTCGATACCGAGCATCACGCTCGCCAGCGGCAGAATCATGATCGGCAACATGATGTGGACCATGCCGATGTATATGGCCATGCGGTTGTAAATCAGGGGCAGAGGGCTCGTGATGATACCCGAGTAGAGCAGCAGATTGTTGATGAGGCCGTGGTCACCCAGGACTATGACCCAGGCGCAGGTGCGGGCCAGGGCGCTCGTGAGATATGGGATCAGGACGAGTATGACGAGGGCGGTGCGGAACTGCTTCGAAGCGACAGTGATCAGATAGGCGGTCGGGTAGCCGATGAGAGCGCAAATGACTGTGGCTACGACGCTTATCTCGATGGTCTGGATGAGAGCGCGAACATTCGCAGGGCGCATAAAGAACGTCTCGTAGTTGGCAAGGTAGAACGCCGGCGCATTGATGCTTTTCAAGAAGAGCTGGACGATCGGTATAGCAAAGACGAACAGCAGGAGGCAGTGCGCGGGAATAGTTGGCCCGACCGATGCCCGCGTAAGCTTTTGTAAGGTCAACATCTGCGCGTTCCCTGAAGTCATGGCGTGACAAAGCGGACGTCCGACCGCAGCCAATCGAGCCGAATGTCGTCGCTAGGCCGAAAGGCCGAAAGATCGGCCACCCCGCCATGACGTGTTCGCGTACGACGAGGACGTTGCCACCCACACCCACGTCTCATCTTCGCTGCGGCCCGGCATAGATCATATCGGTCACGGTTCCGGCGACATACTGGCGCTGGCCAGCGTCAACACTCTTCGGATGGAAGGAAGTGCACCGGCAGCCAAGGCGGTTGATGCTACCCGCATGAAACGCCTGCGGTTAATAGCGAAGCTCATTGGTCATTCCCTGATGAATATGCGGTTTACGCCGAACCAACGGACGGCCGAAATCGAGACTTTCCCCAAAGCGGTCTCCGATGTTGTGCCGGCGCCGGCCGCTCCTGTCTTCCGGGTTACATCTCTCGCTCTTCAGCCCGGTTTACGAGCCGCAACCCGACAAGTCAGGCCGCCAGGATCGTCTCGACAAGGGTTACCCAATAGCCCACGCCATACGGGATGGCCTCGTCGTTGAAATCGTAAGCGGGATTATGCAAGCCCGGCGTCGAGCCGTTGCCCAAGAGGATGATCGCGCCCGGCCGCGCTTCCAGCATGTAGGCGAAGTCTTCGGATCCCATTGAAGGGTTGACGTTGTCGTTTGCGGCGTCATTGCCCACGAGGCTGCGCGCCGCCGTGATCGCGAGATGTGTTCCGGCCTTGTGGTTGAATGTGAGGGGTTCGAGCCGCCGATACCTGAACGTAATTTGTGCGCCGAGCCCGCGGGCCACGCCCTCGGCGCACAACCTAATCTGCTGCTCCGCAAAATCGCGCACGGCAGAGGTCAGGCTCCTGACAGTGCCACCCATTTCGACATGGTCCGCGATGACGTTGTAGGCTTGGCTTGCCGTGAACTTCGTGACAGAAACGACGAGGGCGTCAGTAAGGGCGGTGTTGCGGGATACCACCGTCTGCAGGGCAACGATGATCTGTGCGGCGGCGACTACGGGGTCGACGGTCCTGTGGGGCGAAGCCGCATGACCGCCCCTCCCCTTGACGATGATGTCAAACTCGTCAAGCGCCGCCATCATACCGCCGTCCCGGATGGCGAACTGACCAATGTCCGTACCGGGCGAGTTGTGCATGCCATAGACCTGGGAGATGTTGAAGCGCTCCATGAGCCCTTCCTGGACCATCTTCTGAGCACCTCGGCCATCTTCCTCTGCAGGCTGGAAGATCAAAGCAACTGAGCCTTTGAAGTTGCGCGTTGAGGCGAGGTGCTTCGCAGCCCCAAGCAGCATCGCGTTGTGGCCGTCATGGCCGCACGCGTGCATCTTGCCGGATATCCGCGAGGACCAGGCCTTGTTCGACGTTTCGATTATCGGTAGGGCATCCATATCGGCGCGCAGCCCAATCGTCGGCCCCTCCCCGCCCTCACCCTGGATCAGGGCAACCACGCCGGTCTCGGCGATGCCTGTCTCGATGTGGTTGATACCGAAGGTAGCCAGCTTCTCCGCAACGAACTTCGCCGTATTGTAGACCTCGTATCCTAGCTCCGGATTCTGATGCAGGTAGCGGCGCCATTGCGTGGCTTCGTCCTGGAGACGTCGGAAAGTGTCGACGCTGTGCATCTGTTAGTTCCCAGCTTTTTGGCGGCAAACGCCTGATGCAAGCGAGCATCATTCCCCGGGACACTTTCGTCAAATGCCGTTTGTATATCGTCGGCATCTAATAGCGAGATGGATTTAGGCTCGCTTTCAGCACAAGGACGGACCCGGCGTGTGCCGGATCGTCTCCATGTGGGAATACGGAACACCCGCCAGTTTCCTCAGCAGATCAGGCAAGTGGCTCGCAACGATATATACGGAAGGTGCGGTGGCCGCCGCTGGGCGCATCGGAGGCGCGTGGAGGCACGGAACTGACCCCTGGATGTCCGTGACCGGGGCCTGAGCGATGGCAACGATCTCATCGACCTCCTGCTTCGTGGTCACGAGCTGCGGCGAAAGGCTAGGATTGCCCTGCGACATGGCGCGTAATTAGGCTGCGGTCGCGTGCCGCCTTGGAAACGCGTACCCGACCTTGAGCTTGCATCGAAACCGGGCCTTCCTTTCACGGTCCGCGCCCAATTCGATCGCGCCCAACTGACCGACGCGGCGAGCCTCCCCTTCGATGGGCCTTGCGTGAGGGTGGGGCTTCAGCTGGGCCTAGAAATAGCCTCCGACCTCTCGCGCGTTGCGCGGCAAATCCTCCTTGTCGACAAGAATCGAATACCGCATTCGCGGCGGCAGCGCCTATCAGGTGGTCCGAGCCGTGGGAGAAAAACCCCACCCGGTCGGCGTCTGCCTCAAGGACGTCGTAAACCTTGCTGCCGACGACCGCGGCCGAGAGCGTAAGTGGGCTGACGTCAGTGCTTTTGCTCAGGAATCAGATCCGGCTCGATCCCGTAGTGTTACAAACCGTAATCGAACCGACCGGCGAACCCGTCGATTGTGCGTGAACGGATGGACGGCGCGCCTGTCCTTCTCAACGATTTTCCTTGATTGTTGATTGGCATGCTTTCTGCTTTTCAAGCAGGCAAGTCCACGATGTGGATATGCTATATCTAATCGTGATGTCGGATGGTTCATTTCCTCAGAAGTTTTCCATAGCCGGCAAATCGGCTGCCGATCGCATGCGAGACGGAGCGCGTCCCACAGTATCGCCTGATGGGCCGTGATGACGGGTTCGATCTCTCGATCTCCTCAATGATCTCTCTAGCAGGCTGTTGAAGAAGGATCACGTTTGGCTTTGAGGATGGCTTCGTCGCCGTTGTGATAGGCGAATGTGATCTCGATCGAGCCGTCGTCGAGCAGTTCGGCGGAGCCGTCGCCGGTGACTTGGTCCATCTCGTCGCAGCCGCCCCACGCGAAGAAGATCATCGAGGTACTGTAGCGGAGATCGAGGCCGGCTTGCAGGGCACCAAAGGCGATTTCGCCGTGGTTGTCGGCTCCGATGGTGATCATGGCGGGGCCACTGAGGTTCAGATAGCCGCGATCCCACAGATCGGCCTCTACAATGCGCCAGCGGCCGATCAGTTGGCAGTCTGCGGGCGGCGCAGTCAT
This sequence comes from Mesorhizobium sp. IMUNJ 23033, assembly GCF_044778005.1. NCBI lineage: Bacteria > Pseudomonadati > Pseudomonadota > Alphaproteobacteria > Hyphomicrobiales > Phyllobacteriaceae > Mesorhizobium > Mesorhizobium sp. IMUNJ 23033. Next base: position 5,395 of record NZ_JBJACT010000033.1, on the reverse strand, counting down.
GCCGGCGCCGCCATGAGCTTCGGCAGCCGCACCAGATTGTAAGCGGCGGCAGCGAAGGTGAAGGCCCATCCGACACGGTCGCGGCCGCGGAACCTGGTCTTGTGCTGGCCGGCCACGACCTTGATCCAACCGAACGCCTCTTCGATGCGCTTCCTGATGCGCTGGCTGATAACATAGCCGCTATGCCGGGTGGTGCGCCCGTCGATCGCGGAACTGCGGCCGCTCATATTCTGCGCCACGTGCGGCGTCACCCTCATCGAGCGCAGCTCATTGGCGAAGTCTTCCGCGTCGTAGGCCTTGTCCGCGCCGAGCGTGATCGCCTGTGGCCGGTCGGCGCGAGGCTCGATCATGTGCAGTGCCGCTACCCGTTCGGCATGCCCGTAAGCCAGCGTCAGGCAGGCGTCGACCAGCAGGCCATGGCGGTTCTCCATCAAGCCATGACCCATGAAGCACAACTTGGTCTCCTTGCCTTTGCCTGCGATAGAGCCGGGCATCCGGATCGCTAGTCGAGGCATGTGTGTCGTTCGAGCGCTTATGGCCATGGAAGTCCGCTTCCGCGTTTCGCCCGCCCCCTCAGCCGGCGGCTCGCCCGAGCCGTCCTTCGGTTTGACGCTCTTCATCGACGCCCACGCCTCGATCAGTGTGCCATCGACCGAGAAGTGGTCGGTGGACAGAAGCTTCTTCACCTTGGGCTGCGCCAGCACCGCGCCTAAGAACTTCGCCGCGATGTCACCTTCAGCAACCGGTCGCGGTTCTTCGAGAACACCGAATGGTTCCAGGCCGTGTCATCGACGCCGATACCGACAAACCAGCGGAACAGAAGGTCGTATTCCAGCCTCTCCATCAAGAGCCGCTCCGAGCGGATCGAGTAGAACGCCTGCAGCAGCATCGCTCGCAGCAGCTTTTCCGGCGGGATCGAAGGCCGCCCCATCGGCGAATACAGCGCCGCCAAGTCCTGCTCCAACGCCGCCAGCGCCTCGTTCACAATCGCCCGAATGCGCCGTAACGGATGATCGCGCCGCACCCGAGCCTCGAGATCAACATAACTGAACAATTCGCCAGACCGTTCGGCACGCCGCGCATGCATCCGTCTCCGAATCCCTTCGGGGCCAGTGAATCACCGCTGCGGTCCGGTGGCGAGTGCCTTTTTCAACAGCCTGCTAGGCCTCAAACCGGTGCAAAGGAATAAAAGGGCCTGCGAGCAGCGTCATTAACGCCGATCGCAGCATCAATGATCGCCTGTCGGGGTGACTAGGGCAATGTTATGGTCGTGGTCGATGTTGAACGAGTCGCAGGCGACCGGGGTTGTCCCTCCGGAGATAATGTAGTCGACCATGACCCGGGGTAACTTCATCAGGATATGGTCTGAGAAGCGAGATCCGATCGACGTCTATTCTAGCGTCGGAAGGCCCGTATCTCCGGTCATTGGGTACGTCAAGGTTGCTGATGGGGCCACCCGATGCAATTCCTGCTTGAGCTTCTCCTGGGAAATGATCGAAGACCCCGGAGGTGCATGCATAGGCGAAAACGCGGATAATGTCCGGTGGGTCGAACAATGCCGCGGCCCTCGCTATGCCGGCTACATGCCTGCTGCAGGTTTCCGACGGTGACCGGGTTGCGGTTTCGATGCGCGTGGCGGGATATGCTGACACCCGGCAGCATCATCCGGAGTTCGAACTCGGTCAGGTATCCGTGGAGAGTGTGATCAGACCGATCCTAGCCCGATCCTCACCGTGGACTCCGCGCCCATACTCCTCTCTCCGCCCATTGATGGGGACAACGGTCGTAGGGCGACCCAGGAAGATGTCCGCCCGCTTGTTCACCGATTTCTGGAGAACAGCGACCGGACACGATTGCCCGTTCAGATTTCGAAGATCTTCCGCGGCGTATTTGTGAGGACCTCAGCGCCAGTGCCGGTTACCCGAAATGTCTCGCTGATCACGTAACCGAAGTCGTCCTCAATCCAGTTGCCCAGCATCAAATGAAAGGTCATGTTCGGCTTCAGTTCAGTCGTGTCGCCGTCCCTGAGGCTTGCGCTCGGTTCGAGCCACCCAATGCCGTGCGCGTAGCCGCAGCGCGTTTCCTTATCGAAACCGTGTTTGCGGAGCGTCGTGTAGAACGCGTTGGCCACCTCGCTGCAGGTTGATCCCGGCCGGACTGCGGCGAGTGCCGCCTCAAGGCCTTCGACCTGGGCCTCATGAATGCGACGCAGGCGTTTGGAAGGGGCGCCGATCGAGAAAGTACGCATGAGGCCCGCGGAATATCCATGGCGGGTGCCGCCGAGTTCGAGATTGATCTGGGACCCGTCGCGGAACACGTCCCCCGTCCACGGAATGTGACAGGTACCTATCCGAGGCGAGGCGCATAGATAGAAGGACTTCAGGGCCGTTCCCGGCTTGCCATTCGCCCCCCGAATTAGCGCCGCCGCAATCTCTGCCGCCGCGTCGGCTTCCGCTACACCGGCACGTATGACTTCGCTGGCGCGCTTCATCGCTGCGTCGGAGATGGCGGCTGCTTCCCGCATGACCTCGATTTCGAGCTCGGATTTGACTAGGCGGAGCCAGGTGACAAGCTTGGTGCAATCTACAATGCAAGCCTCGGGCAGCCGTGACTTGAACTTTTCCAATGTCGCTGCAGGCAGGCTCGAAATCTCGATACCCAGCCCTCCTTTCGCAAGACCAGCTTCATTCAGGAAGTCGATGACGGCATCGTATCCGTCCTTGGCTAGATTGCCAATGAGCGCTTCAGGGTAACCGATGATCTTGCCCTGTTCCATGAAACATTCGTGCATGGCGGCCGGCGCATCGCAGCGACGAAGGATGAATGTCGGCTCCTCAGCCGCCCCGTCAACCACAAGCGCCTGAGGAACGTATCCGGACGGCGTGGTATAGCCTGAAAGATAAGTAATATTGGAAGCATCCAAAACGAGGAGTACGCCCACGTCGCGTCCCTCCATTTCAGCCTTCACGGCGGACAGCCGAAGCAGGTATTCAGTGCGTGGAAATGCCTGTACCCCCTTTGGGATCGTCATGAGTCTACTCCATTCATTTTGAAATGTGCATTCGCGCAACAAGGACACAGCCGCCGCCAAGACTCGCCAGCACCAAACCGATCGCTGAAGCTTAGTCGGCCTGTGCTTGCTTCTCGAGTAGCGGCCTGAGAAGTCAGACGATTGAACGCCCGGCGGCCATGGTCAAATGCAGTTTGTATATCGGCGCCATCTGGCTGCAAGATGACTCGGAGAGTCCCTGTTCAGGCGGTGGCGGCCGCCCGATGAAGCGAAGCCTCTTTAGCTCGCGCAGGGCCCCTTTTTGAGCGCCGGTAGCTGAATACGGAACACAGCCTCTTCTGCTCGTTGCCAACGATGGAAATTTCCTCGTCGACGCCCATCTCAGGCTTGGCCAGCATGACGTCGGCCTGAAGTAGCCACCGCAGCGTTCACCGGGGCCCTGGCCGAAAGGTCAGTCTCGATACAGCTTCCGCCGAGGTAAGCCGATGCCGTGTTTCTTGCACCCAGCACCGCTGTCGCTGACTCCGCGACAGATCCCAAATCGGGCATTTTGATCTGGATAAGATGTGCCGCCTTGGCCGACGCAAACTGCCTGATGTCGTCAAGGGTGTTGCACTGTTCATCTACTACGATACGCGCATTCGAGCCCCGTGTGTCGAGGATCGCGCTGCGCTTCAGTCGAGCCGTAGTCCGCGGGACATTCAATGTGGATCTTGCAACCGGGCACATCGTCGCCAACGCAACATATGAAATCCGCAACTTTTTCGGCCCTCTATGCCAATGCCAAGACCAATCCAGCCTTACAAGTCGAAGTGCAGCACGGGATGGTATCCGGGTTCGCCGATTTCGCCGATGCGGCGGGTGACCGATCTGACGAAGTCACGAAACCTTTCTCAGGCGTGCCTACGCCAAAGGCTACTCCGCGGCGCTCAAGTTGTTGTCGCTCAAAGGGTTGACCGTCACTGCCGACGCCTTGCACTGCCATCGCCGCATGACCAAGACCGTCCGCGACGGCGGCGGCCACTACGTGATCGCCATCAAAGGCAACCAGTCGAAACTGATCAACGAAGCCAATGCCGCACTCGACAAGGCGCGGCTGGCAAAGCAACCAAGTTCCGTCAGACCCAAGAGGATGCGCATGGTCGTCACGAGGTACGGCGTGCCTTCGTCATTCCCTTCGCGCAGGTAGCAGGCAAGAATGCACTCGTCGACCTTTGCGCCGTCGGCCGTGTCGAAAGCTGGCGCACCGTCGAGGGCAAGACCACAGACAAGGTTAGCTGCTATGCCCTGTCGCGCAAAATGCCGGCACTAGACCTGCTCGCCACCGTACGACGCCATTGGAGCGTCGAAAATGACCTGCACTGGCAACTCGACGTCCTGCTCGGCGAAGACCAGACCAAGTCGGCCCTCGAAATCGTCGCCACTCACGATCGTGTCGCAGCAGCAAGCAAGAGGATTCCGGCCCAGCAAATATCAACCGGTCGGGATTCTCCACGGATGGCAAAGTATAGCTATCGCTCCGCATCTCTTTCGTGCTCTCAATCGCACCAATGTTCGGCAACGATCACTCTTTGGCTGGGGATATCTGCGCTGGTGCGGAGAGACGAGGGACCGCTGATTGTTCCTGTTCAGTCGGAAATGGTGCGATCGACCAATCGATTAGGTCGATGGCTCGCTGAAGTTTCGACTTTGTCCGAGAACGGTTGGATGAAACGGCGATAACATATCCCATAGAGTCTCGGTAATTGCCTTTCCTGACGATCGGCGTCTTGGGCTCAACATAGAATTTGACTTCGGCGACACCTGGTACAGCAGCCGCCCGACTGTCGCCATCGATCCACTCGAGGATGCCATCGCGATCAGGAAGTAACGACCGCCAGGCCGCGACGTGCGAATGGCTTCTGCGCAGGTTACATTCGCGACCGATGACAAGCTTGATGTGCTCGGTGACGAGGTCGACTCCGTAAGCCAGATGAACCGGTTGAGGACCGCCACCAAGGCGCGGGTTAACCTCAATGACGATTGGGCCACTTTCCGTCCATCGGAATTGGATACACGTTGGGCCCCAGGCAAGGCCGAGAGCTCGCAAGCAGCTCAGCGAAACATCGGCGATACGTTTATACTCGTCATCAGTGAGCGGGGCCGGGAAGGTGCCTTCACTGCAGACGAAATGTGGTGGGGGGCCGTAGTCAGCGGCCTCTATCCCAATGACTTCATTTCCCATTATATAAGCGCCGTAGTCTGGGCCATTTGCAAACTCTTCGACCAGTATCCTCGGCGAGGACCGCCATGTGTGCTTCTCGCTCAACAGATAGGTGGTATGTTCGGCTACCTCTTCGACGGTGCTGCATAATCGGACACCGATGCTGCCACTGCCTACTGCTG
>NZ_JBJACT010000032.1:0-75070 GCF_044778005.1 Mesorhizobium sp. IMUNJ 23033 | reverse complement strand
CGGCGATCCGGTATGTTTGCGACACCTATTGCAGTGGCAATGACAGAGCCACAAAGGCTCGGCATTGGTTTTGTAGCGCACGTTGCCACACAAACAGCCTCCAGTGAGCGACATCCCGGTTCCTCCAACCAAGTTCCTGCACGCATGCGCCAGACTCGCACGAGCACTCCCAAAGCGGAATCCCAAATCGGACTCTTATGTTAGGCGGTATCCACTAGGGCGCCATCGTCGACGCTGCCAATCTCCCCCCTCGTGGGGGAGATGGCCGTCAGGCCAGAGGGGGGCGCTGTCCCGCCAGCCTCTCCAAGGTTCTGCACCGCCGCGACGCTTGAAGGACGGCATAGGTCGGCCAGGTCATGACAGCGGTCGAACTTCACAGCCGCGCGGACTGAAAATCGTTTTGTAGCGTTCCTTCGCGCCCCCCTCTGCCCTGCCGGGCGTTCGTCATTCGGAGAGCCAAGCAATTGGCTCTCCGTCCGCTTCGCGGACCACTCCTCAACCCCCACGAGGGGGGAGATTGGCAGCTTCGGCGCACGAGCTCCTCTGCGCAAATCATTCTCGTTCTCCGAAAGAAGGACACTCCCCATGACATCCCCCCATGCCGATGCCCTCGGCAAGGCGCGGACGGCTGCCGATTTTGCTTCCGTCATCGCCTTGCTCGACACCGACCTCAACGACGCGCTCGCCCGCAGGCGCGACCTGCAGCAGGCCGAGGACCGCGCCATCTTCGGCGATGGCGTCCTCGGCGAGGCACGCGCCGCGCTCGACGCCTGCAACGCGACAATCGCGCTCATCGAAAAGACCATCGAGGCGGCCGCCAAGCGCCGCGCCGCCGCCGCCGAAAGCGAGGCCCGCGCCGACATCGCGGCGCTCGGCGAGGAGATCGGCGCCAAGGCCGAAGCGCTCGCCGCGCGCTGGCGCAATGTTGCCCGCCTGGTCGAACTGCTGCGCCAGGAACTGTTCGAGGCCGATGCACTCGCCCGCGCCATTGCCACCGCCAACGGCCTGTTCGACGCCGCCGGCGTGCCCGACCTGAAGGTCAACCTGACGACAACCCGCCGCGCCGCCATGGCCGGCGCGCGGGCTGCCGCACCCGCCCGCCTCAGCCGCCCGGCGATCCAGGCCGACAGGATGCTTTTGTCCTTCCTCAGCCCCGGCGGCGCGCTCGACCCGCGCCCGGCGCTTCGCGCGCCCGTCGACGGCGTCAGAAGCAAGTTCATCCCCATTGCCGGCGCGCGAGGCTGACCATGTGCACACTTGCTCTTCTCGGCACCGTTCTTTCCGTCGGCGGCGCATTGGCCGAGGGCCAGCAGCAGAAGCAGATGGCCGACTATCAGGCCAGGGCCTATGCGCAGCAGGCGCAGGCCGACGCGCAAAGTGCTGCCTTCGAGCAAAGCCAGGAACGCCACAGGCAGGACCTGCTGCAGGCGCAGGCGCGCGCCCAGGCCGGCGCCTCCGGCGTTGGCATATCAGGCTCGCCGACCGAGGTGCTGGCCGCCAATGCCAGGCAGGGCCAGCTCGACCTCAAGGCGCTCCAGTACGGCTCGCAGCTGCGCCAGAACAATCTCACCACGCAGGCCGCCATCTCACGCTTTTCCGGCAAGCAGGCGGCGACCGCGAGCATCTTCAAGGTCGGCGGCAATCTCGTGTCGGCTCTCTACGACCCGGCCAAGGCCGTGACCTTCGGCAAAGGCGCCTTCCCGCCGGCACCGGGCGGCTTTTCCACCGGAGGCCTCTACTGATGGCGACCATTCCTCTCCATGTGGCCCAGCGCCGGCTCGATACCGGCAATGTCGTCTCCTATCCCGAGGGGTCGCCGATCGGCAGGGCGATGCAGGGCTTTGGCGACGAGCTTTCCGCTGTCGCCGAGCACTACCGGCAGATGAAAGAGCGGCAGGAGGCGTTCGACGCCGACCTCGCACGCCGCCGGTTCAGTGGCCAGATTGCGCAGGCGGAAGACGAGGTGGTGGCGAACGCGCCGGCCGACGGCGCCGGCCTGCACGACACCATGTACGGCCAGGTCGATCCGCGCACCGGCCGGGTGGTCAAGCCCGGCCTGTTCGACACGCTGTTCGACGATGCCTTGCCGAACATGCCCGAGAGTCAGCGTGCCGGTTTCGCCGGGCAGAAGGAAGCGATGCGGGCGGTCGGCTCGGCCCGTATGGCCGTCAGGCAGCAGGCGCGCCGCGATGACTATGAGCATGCCGAATGGACCAAGATCGATAATATATCGACGAGCGCCATCGCAAAAAGCGACCCCAACAATACCGCAAACTTCGAGGCGATCCGGCAGAGCGGCTTCGACCTGATCGCCAAGATCGGCAATCCGCTCGCCCGGCAGGCGGCGGAAGTGGCCTGGCGCAGCAACACGGCCAAGGCGCTGGTCCAGGCGATGATCGCCCAGGACCCCAAGCGTGCCGCCGAGATGCTTGGTGGTGCGCCCGCTGTTGCCGACGGCATGGGCGAAACCATCCGTGTGGCAATGGGCGTCGCTTCGTCGGCGAAGGAGAGCGGAACGGCCGCGAAGGGCGATCGCGTTGGCAAACTTACGCCGGATGAAAGAGTCGCGCAGGCCTTTCGAGACGACATTCCGTCCGAAGACCGGACGGCCCTGATCCAGCAGGCCCGTGCCGCCGACGCGACTCGGCAAGTCGAAACACGGGCCAGCATCAGCTTGGCCGAGCAGAATGCGCCGGCCGCTATCAGGGATACAGGAACCTATTCCGGCTCGATGCCGACTCCGGAGCAGTTCGTCTCTCTCTACGGCGCTACCGAAGGCGTCAGGCGCTTCCAGGACTTCAATCGAGCGATCGACGTCAGTCGGCAATTCTACTGCATGCGCGGCATGTCGAACGAGGCCGTGCGGGCCAAGATCAGGGATGCTGCCCCCAAGGAGGACAGCGCCAATCCGGAGGCAGACAAAGCACATCATGACGCCATCGCCACCGCCGCGGATCTGACGTTCAGAGCCAGGCAGGGTGATCCCGGCGGCTACGTTCGGAAGACGTTCGCCAATCTTGATTCTGCCTGGAACAATCTGTCGAAGCCAGAGGACTATCAGGCGGCGATCATCGGCTCGATCGCCGCCCAGCAGCAGTTGGGCTTTGAGACCATCCAGCCGCTTCCCAACGCCGTCGCCGAGCAAGTTGTGGGAAAACAAAAAGACGAAACCCAACCACAGCAAGACCAGGACGCAGAGTTGCGCAACCTGTTTGCGGCGCTTCCAAACCAAGCCGCGCGCGAAGCGATCCTTGGCCACCTGATTCAGACCGGTGCGGCTCAGGCGGAGAGAAGCATAAATGACCGATCGCGTCGGGAGGCGATAGCCGACCCAATGATGCTGCTCGACCTAGCCAACACACTCGAGCCAGGCCGATCGGGAGCGAATGCGGAACTCACCAACTACATCCCGACGAATCAGGAGCGGCTCGGGAAATGGATAGCTGGCGACAGTGAACGGGGGAGCTTGTGGCGTCTTCTTGCACAAAAGCTCGTGGGATCCGATGGGCTTGGCGAGGACGGCTTTTCGGTAGCCGATATCACGCCGCTGGGGGCGTCGTTTGCACTTGAAAAGGCTGGCAATGCCGCGCTGGACGGCAATTACGGCGAAGCATTGCTCAACGTCGCAGGACCAATTCCCGCCGAAAGGTTGGCCGGAAAAACCTTGGAACAAGCCGGAAAGATTGCCAAACCCTGGCTCGAGAGCCTTTCCGTATTTTCGAAGCCGTCGGCTGAACTAGTCGAAGGCGGCGCTGCGCTCATCCGTGGCGTCGATGCACAAACCTTTCGGGATCAGCAACTCATTGCTCGTTCTGTTTCGCCGCCTTTTCCGAGGCGAAAGACACCGCAAGGTGAAATATCCGATAGTGCTTTTGATACCGCGTTAAAGGTCTCATTGCTTGCTAGAGACCCCTCTACGATCAAATATGCCGGCGCAAAAGTTGGATTGGACAAAATCAAAGAACTATCGAAAGACTTTTTTTGACGCGAATCCCACGCTCAATATGAGTGATTATGTAGTCCACCATAACGTAGAGCAAGACGTTATTAAGAGATACCCGGGGTTTTTTACCCAGGAAGAGATACATTCATCCGAGAATCTTCGCGGAATCCGAAAAGAATTCGATATAAATCTGCACAAAAAAGTCATTCGATCTGAATGGGACCAATTCTATAAAACGCATACGACCGCCACTCGGCAGCAAGTGCTTGACTTCGCAACTGAACTGAACAAGAAGTATGGGCATCTGTTTGACCCGCCGATAGGTGACCGATGAGATATTTTGAAATTAAGCCCGATGTCGCTGGCGGTCTTGGCGAAGATACGGTCATGGATACTAGCGTCCATCCGCCGGTTGTGAGCAAGCTTGTTTATCGGGTAGAGGGATGGTTTGGTGACGTACTTGTGACCACCTTCCCCTGTTTCCTCGTCACCGAAGAGGCCAGGCGCGGGTTGCTCGCTATCGGCATCTCTGGCGCCACATTCGCCGAGGCGGAAATAACCACATCCGAGGATTTTCAAGAGTTGCAGCCCGATGTCGAACTTCCCGTATTCGTTTGGCTCAAGGTAGATGGCAGGGCAGGTCGCGACGACTTCGGTATCAACCAGAATTTGAACCTCGTCGTATCGGAGCGCGCCTTCGATGTGCTTGATGAACTGGGCCTGCCTTCCGCATCCATCAAACCGTTCGACGGCGACAACAAGTAGTGCTGAGGTCGGAGGCAGCGTGGAGGTTTGTGAATGCGTCTGGTTCTACCGCCTGCCTTTGCGTCTTAGACGCACCTATTCCCAGCCGGTTTGAAAGGGGTCGTCCTCGTGCGCCTGGCCCTATCCGGTTACCTTTCCCTCAGCCTTGTTTATGCCGCGCAGGTCGAGACGGCTTAGCGCCCTCCGCCACCCGTCAGATCGTTTGACGGCCAACGGGAGCGGGCTGGATCAAGAGTGCCCCGACGGACCGCGACAAGTAGAACCACGCCGAGCGCAACGACTGCGCCGATCCAAGTGAAATAGCCGCAACAGCGGCCCAATTCCTCGAATGTCCAAGCCTCGCTTTCGCGGGGCTTTTTTCATGGAGCAAGCCTTATGGCCCGACCTGCAACTGCCGCCGTCCGTCTTCTCACGGGCGAACGCGAACCTGTACGCCTCGCCACCACGGGGAATATCGATGTCGATACCGGCGGCCTGCTGACGATCGACGGCGTCGTGACGGAAGTCGGCGACCGTGTGCTGGTCAAGGACCAGACCGACGGTTCGGAAAATGGCATTCGCACGGCCTCGGCGGGCCGCTGGTATCGCGCCGCCGACGCGCGCACCGCGCGCACTGTGCAAAAGGGCACGACCGTTCGCGTTCAGGAGGGCGCGACGTGGGCAGACCGCGTCTTCGTTTTCGAGACTCTTGATCCGGTAATAGGCGATGATGCGTTGGTCATCGCTGCGGATCCTATTCCCCTCACGACCGCGGACATCCTCGACGAAGATGACATGGCATCAAACAGCGCGACGAAGGTGCCTTCGCAACAGAGCGTCAAGGCCTATGTCGATACCGCGACCATAGTGACTCAAGTGCTCACAGGTGCCGTTGCTCGCCCGGCCATCGCAAAGCTCAAGGATGGTCCTGTAAGCCTCGAAGATTTTGGTTTCGTCTCTGGCAACGCATTGGCCGCGTTTAACCTAGCACTATCTAGCGGCGCGCCGATCAAGCTGCGCAAGGGCAAATATCAGATCGATGGTTTGCTGAATACCGTCACCAACACGCCGGTTTCGCTTGAGGGTCATGGACCCGGTATGTCCATTCTTGAGTTTATTGGCGCGACGTCCGGCATCACGATCAGCCAGAACGACTACACCAACCCGACGTTCATCCGAAACCTTCTGCTCCAGACAACACAGCAGGAGGCCGGGGACGCGCTCACCGTGACGTATAGCAAGACAGATAGCATCACGAACCGCGCCGTTGAGCGTTGCGTGATTGAAGACGTATGGTGCTGGGGTGGTAACGTGCTGGCCTCAGGCTGGCGGAAGGGTATCAAGTGCCAGGACATTTTTGCATTGTCCATCGTGCGCCCTGTCGTCGTCGGCCGCAAGAACAATGCGCTTTCCGGCGTGGCGGTCTTCAAGAACATGACGGCTGGTATCGAGATCATCGGTTCCGACACGCCCACGTTATCGGCGGTTCCCGGCAACATCAACGTCGACAATCCGCATGTGTCGCATAGCAACGTCGGTTTTAAATCGAGCGGCGAAGTCGAGGGTTTGTTTATCACGAAGCCGGTTTTCGTTGCGGTAGATATCGGGATCGACATCAACTACACGACCAAGCGCCCTCTGGTTGACATTCGGGGCGGACATGCCGACGTATTTACCAAAGGGATCGGTATGGTGAACGCTCCGCAGTCGTTCATCACTGGTCTGTGCATCTATAAGAGCCCGCTCACCCACACCGATACCTATGCCATTCACCTGACCGGATGTGATGATACCTCCGTAAATGATATCTCGGCGATCAACCAAAGCCAGGCGAACGACGCTGCGGTGGATGGTGAATTCATCGGCGTCGTCTTCAACAGTTGCGATCGCTTCACTTGCGGCAACATTCGGCACCAGCGCCCGTCCAAGACGGTCATCGTTGGCGGCACGACAACGGGCGGCAAGACGAGCGGCCTTCAGCCTTCCGGGACCTATCCTAACGCCACGGTGGCCACTTATGACGACGTGTCCAGCGGCACGAATGAGTACTCCGGAGACAACAAGCCAGTGTCGGCGATGCAGAACGCAGGCACGGTAGCAGTCGTAGGCACCCTTACCGCCGTCACGTCGATGTCATCGCGTGCGGCCTACAAGGGCGAGCGATACCTAGTGCAGGGGATGATACAGGCAACCAAAGGAGGGACCGCCGGAGAGCTGATCACGCAGCTCACCAAAAGCGGAACCTACAGGTGTGTTTGGTACCGGTCGAGCCTCACTTCTCTGCCGCGGAGCCCAGGCGATTTCAGCCAATGTCGCCCACAGTGTCTCCGGTATATTCACGGTCACCGTCTCCGGAACGCTGGCCTTTTCCCTCAGCGCCACATCGACCGGCTCTGATAGCAATGTCGTAGCTGGGGACGGACAGTTGAGCGTGACACTGCTGTAGCGGCGGAGCCGCTTTTCGTAACTTCGCCTATGCACCCAGGCGTCGCTTGGTCCGAAGCGCCATGTCGCGAGCGCGCTCTTTCCACGGGCGCGAGATCCGCTGCGGCAAGATCTGCGTCTCGGTCGGGTTGCACAGATTGCCGGATCGGACGAACTCAAACAGTTGTTCATCGAGGGCATTGTGTCGGCGAAGGAAGGACTCCATTTCCGGCTCACGAAACAGCTGCGGGTCAAAATGCTTGGAGCTTTTGTTTTCCCGCCTCGTCAAGGATACTTTCTTGCCGGTCATTGTGTATAGGAGTTCCGTGAGCCGGTCAGGCGTGGCAACAAATTTGAACGAGCCGAACGCGCCCGCTACGGGCTCCCTGTCCTTAGCTAGGTAAATAGCTTGAATGTCGAGGAAATGCCATCTGTATTCGAGCAAATTGGCCTGAATAGCTGGTATGCTGTAGCCGGAATTCCGGATTTGCTCCGACATACCTTTCACCACTTCGAGGTTGCTGTCGTAGCCGCTGCGATGGAATATCTCTATTACCCAGTTATAATGCGACCGCACCCGATCGGTAGGATCTCGAACACAGGCAAAATACTCAACACGGCGGTTGGTGAACTGTGGGATGCGAGTGCTGGCCGCAGAGTAGGGAATGTGACCTGAGACCCACGACAAAGCGTCCAGCCGATGCATATTGGCATCATCGTAGAACCACCCTTCAGAATGGATTGATCCGCCTGGAAGCAGTTCGATCAGATGCGAGTTGACCGTCGATCCGGCGGTCTTTGGAACATGCACGAAAAAGATGAGTGGCGCGCGCTGATGCCGCTTCTCTCGATAGCCATGCTGCTGGAAATGTTGGCGGCCGCTAGCGAAAACACCCTTTTCCATTGCCGCTCTGACATCCGGATTGGCGATCAGATAGTCGTCTTCGCAAAAATTCTGATCTGTAACGGCTTCCAGTCTCATAGTCCTCCGCTCAATGCTCGAGAACAGAGCGCTGCTCCTTCGAAAAAAAGTACTGATCGTCATAACCTCAACAGATTCTCACGCGCTTGCGCATGAGGGCCGCCCCAGCAATCATCCTCCCAATCCCCGGGGAGATCCATTCGCCCTCGGCAATCATCATAACTGACGAGGGCGCTCCGCGCTCCCGTTCGTTTGCTCGTGCAAACGATGTTGGTCACCAACTGGCGGGAAGTCAGTCGATGCTGTCTTGGATTTTCTTCCGGAAAGCTTCGCAGTTTTGCGCCGGGGATTTTTGGTCTCGACCGTCGCTGAGAACGGTCCGCTTTCCAATTCCTTATAGACATCGAAAAGGGTGACGTGTTCGCCGAGGCGGTAGATAATTTGCTTGGGCTCGAAGAGATATGCGCTCGACTCCTGATCGAGGCGTTGTGCCGCTGGTCCCCAGAATCGCGGGAACCGAATGGACATGTTCCGGATCAGGTTGGCCTTCAACATCCAGAGCTTTTCTTTAGGGGCAAGCATACTCCACATCTCGCGGCCCTTCTCGGTCCGGAGCCATCGGAAAGCGGATGTGTGGGACTTTAGGTACTGCCATATCTGTACACGGCGAAAATGTTTGAAGTCCGGCTGGCGTGCATCGTCACCGATGACACGAGCAAGATAAGCCATCGTCACGATATATTCTGAATGATAGCGTGAACCTGGCAGAAGATGCTTATTTACCTCGCGATATATGTCGTCATTCGCAACATCATGGTTGAGCACCTTGAAGCCGTCATCGATCTTGGCGTTTATTAGGGTAAAGCCAAAAGACACCTTGGATACGCCCTGAAAAGCGAGCGGCCTCGGTTCGCCGACCACTTTGTTAGCCAGATGCAGGGCCAAATTAGCGAAATAGTAATCGGGGAATGGAGAGAGCATCACTCGACCATCAATCCGCATTCGTTCCAGCAAGTCGCGGCTGCAACAGAAGGCGGGCATGTTGAACATGAACGATCGCCGCATCCGAAGCGAGTTGTCGATGGAGCGTCGAACCTCCTTAGAGTCAAGAACAAAGGGGTAGTCGCGATCCTCAAAGAAGTCGGCCATTTGCAAGCCGGCGACATAGCCTTGTCGCCTGCCAGGAACGACACCCGGATGCATGAACTGGTAGAGATTTGAGAAGATCACATCGGGGTTGTCGAAGCGGTCGGCCAGAAAGTTGATCCGCTGAAAGAAGCCGGGCGCGATACCGTCGTCATCGCCGATCATGGTGACGAACTCACCCTTCGTCATATCGATCGCGCCGTTCCAGCTTTCTGTTACGGGAAGGAATTTTTCAGACCGCTTGACCTGAATGCGTGGATCGCCAAGTGCGGCGATTGCGGGGGAAATGGGATTCTTCGAGGCGTTGTCGAAGACGCAGATTTCCCAATTGTCATATTTCTGATTCGTGACGGTCTTGATTGCGTCAAGGACGAGATCAAGACGATTGTGCGTAGGAATTGCTATCGAGATGAGGCGTTCTCGGCTCGATTTCTTGGCCACCATGAAGTGTTTGACCCTCTCTGAAAGAGGGGCTTTCTGCTCGAAGGAAACACCGAGCAATTTGGTATCAAGCCGAGGGTCGCGACTATAGCCGCCCCATGTCATGGTCTGATGGGTGCGCTTATCCCGATCGATCAGCGATTCGTACGCGCGGGTCTGATTGTCAGACGCCAACAGATTTGACTGGTCACCTGAACGGAACCCCCCGCAAGTTGGCCATTGATCCATGCGGTAGCCGATGCCATCTGCGCCGACCACCAACAGGTCGAGGCCCTTGCTGAGCATCGAGATTGAAAGGCTGTCAGGTCCACTTTCGAAACGGCAGCAAGCGTGTTTGCTGGTACCCTCCATGGGTACGGAAAGCATATCGAGCCGCCGTACCATGAAGACGTTGCTGCGGATGTGGGGATTCGGAAATTGCGGGACATCCCGAAATTCACGTAGACCACCGTTGTACCCGAGCACACCGGCCCAAGTCTCCGGCATTTGTCTTTGCAGGCGGTCCAGGCTGGAACGATTGCGCAGGATGTCGCCCAATAATCGGCGGACACGGAAGCGCTTCGATTTTGCCGCTCGCATGGTGTGTGGTGCAATGTGGTTCAGCAGCCATGCAAACTGTTGGGTTGATGCCCGGTCGAATCTGGTCGTCGGCTGAGACGCCGCCCATGCGAGAAAATTGATTACCTTGTAGCTGGTGAAGAGGCTTTCAAACGAACCTGTTGCGCCGACCATGCCGATGCCTGGCTTCGATAGGTTCGTCCAAAGCTTGGCAAGCCAATTGTCCGTGCGAAGAAGGGTGAACGTGTTGAGGCAGCAAACATACTCGTTGCCTATCCGCTGCGCGGCTTCTCGATAGGCATTGATATCAAGCCCGATGTCGTCCGGCATGGATATGATCTTGTGGCGGATACCGGTGAAAATTGCGCCGATGGCGGCAAACTCGCCCGGCTTCTCAAACCCCTTGCAGATGATAAAGAGGTCATGCTCCTGGCCGGCGGCATGCTTACGGTACGTCTCGGCAAAAGCTTCGAAGGACTGAAATCCCTCGTGAAGTCTGGCCAGATAAATGACTGCAATTTTCGCCGGCACGGCGGACCTCCGAGTTCGATTTGCAGGAGCCTTTATCACTACAGGCCTTCGTGCGGCAAATTGATTGTGGTGCAGTTGCCACAACGTTTGGACTTATTATCGTCCGCTTAAGTTGCCCCTCCGAATACTATCCTCACGCAACGGCAATCCACCGCGGCTGATCTGAGGAAGACGCGTCCAACTTGCCAAACCCCCCACAATCGTAACGGGTTACATAGACAGCCGACGGATTGCCGTCAGCGCCCGTCGGATTGGCGCGGTTACCTTCCAGGAGGTACTGTTTCTTAACGCGGCGATCTCGCCCTGTGCTTTCTGCAGCGCCTCGCTGGCAGATTTCAGCTCGGCATTGGATGACTTCAATGCCTCACTGGCGGATTTTAGCTCGGCTTCGGATGACTTCAGTGATGCATGAAGCTTTTCTGTCTCCAGCTGGCCATCAGAAACCTCGGATCGCAACCGCTCGATCTCGCGGACGTTATCCAGCGCCGAGGCTGTGACGTTCACGAATTGCTCCTGTTTTTCCGTTGCGGCTTTCAACCTGTCACCGATACGCATGGACGCAACCAATTCAGGGCTTCCTGAGGGCAATTCGGCAGCGCCGTCGTTCACTTTGAAGATATGGCCTGCGATGTGGCGTCTGTTCTCTTCACGCCCGACGCCCTTGCGGATAATGCATATCGAATTGGCGAAGGCGACCTCATCGATGTCAAGGTCGATATCGCTCAAGGCCACATTGTAGCGCTCGGCATAGTTCTTCAGCAGGTTGAAATCGGTGCGACCGTTTCGCCAAAACTCCTTGTTCACCACATCGGCAAGCAGCTTGAAGAACCCCATGGAACTGAGTTCGAGATCAGATCTGCCGCCAAAGCCTTCCCAATAAGAAGTATGAAGGTCTTCCACCACATAAGCGCCGCCGGGCTTGATGCTGGGAAAATACAACGCGAATGATTCGATGACATCGCTCACGATATGCGAGCCATCGTCCACTATGATATCGAAGGTCGCCGTATCGGCAAGGATCGCCTTCCTAGTCTCGGCAGAGTTCGCGTCCCCGATAAAGACAGCTATCCGGTTATCCTGAAATGCGAGTTCGCGGCATTTCTCGGCAATATCACAGCCTAGAATACGCGTGGCGCTCCTAAAATACTTTCCCCAGATTTCCAGGGAGCCGCCGTTCTGTACGCCTATCTCCAACAGGGTGATCGGCTGCTGCCGATAGCGAGCAAAATGACTGTCGTAGGCGGCAAAATATGTGGTCCACTTGTCGGAGCCCAGGCCATCATGAGCGTCGAAAATTTCCCGAAGCGTCGGCAGCTCCATATTCTCTTCCGTCTGAGTAAGGGCGACGCTGGGGCGCAAGCCGTGGTCCCCGCTTACAACCAAAAACCAGGCGCTAAAGCAACCCCCGATCAACTGGACCAAAGCAAGTTGGCCGCCCAAGGAGCCGAACTCTCCTCGCTGAAATGTGCTTGATGCCGGAAAGATGAACGGGTAACTCCGACGGCCATGGAGCCCCGGCAGACATTCCCGATGATAGACATGCCGCGAGGCTTCGCCGCGGTCTGTAGTGCCATCGCGCAGCGTGTGGACTTGCCGACCGCTGGACAGCTGTCTGGCGTCCGGCGTGGCGATTTCGGCCGCGGAATCTGAGATGCCTGCCGACGCCACAGAGCCGCTGATCCTTTTCTACACGACGCTTTTCGGCAAGCCCGTCGACATCGCCTCCATACAATGCGACCTTCCCGGGCGCTGGACATTGGACAAGCGTCGCATTGCCGAGGCGGCGGCGGTCGTTTTCCACATTCCGGACTATCGCGAGATCGGCGATGCCTGGAAATATCCCGGCCAGTACTGGATCGGCTGGACGATGGAGAGCCGGCAGAACTACAAGCGCTTCGCCGATCCGAACTACATGCGCCATTTCGACTTCACCATGACGCATGAGCGCCGATCGGATGTCTGGACGCCCTATCTTCCTCGCGCGTGCTGGTGGGAGGAGGTTCGGGCAAGGCCGGTCGCGGCCAAGACCGAAGCGGCTCCGCTCGTGCTCTTCCAATCGGCGCCGCTGAACCATAGCGGCCGCGTCGACCTGGTGAGCGAGCTTTCCCGCCACATCGGCGTCGATTCCTACGGACGGCATTTCCGCAACCGGACGATCGAAGGCCCCGATCTCGGCCCGGCGACGAAGATCGAGACCGTTTCCCGCTACAGGTTCTGCCTGGCGCTGGAGAACTCGAGCGAGGCGGATTACGTCACCGAAAAGATTTTCGATGCCTTCAACGCCGGCACTGTGCCGGTCTATCTGGGTGCGCCGAATGTCGACGAATACGTGCCGCCGAATTCCTACATCAACGCGGCTGATTTCAGCGATGCGGCCGATCTGGCGGCATATCTGCGCCATCTGGTCCAAACGCCTGACGCCTACGAGGCCTACTTCGCCTGGCGCTCGAAGCCGCTGCCCGAGCGCCTTGTCGCGCGCCTGGAAGAGGCGGAAACATCTCCGTTCTGCCGGCTGATGGAGCTCGTGCATCGACAGATGCAGCGCCGTCCCGCCCCACAAGCAGGGCGGCCCCGGCTTCCCTTCGGCTTGCGGTCCTATGTCAGGACGCGGCTGCGCAAATGGAAGAAGAAGGTTTAAGCCTGAAGGCGGCGAAAGTATCGGCGCAAGGGTTCCGCTTTGCCGGCGACTTGTCCGCTAGCGCGCGTCGCGGCTGAAGCGATTGAGGCGACGCGCTTCAAGCGGCTGCCTGCGGGCCGTCCCACCGGTGCCCGTGCATTCCGAGCAGTGGACAGTCGTACCAGGGCATATGTGGCGATGCGTGCCTGCGGGACAGCAATGGCCGTTCGAGGCGCGCCATCGCGGACACTCGAAAATCCTGCCGGTGCCGCCGCAGCCCTGGCACTCGCCCGCTTCGGAAGATAACAAACTCATTTCGCCCAAACCCGGCGCTGTCTCCCAAGCGCCAATCCCCAAGCCGATAGTGCGACGAGCCCCACTCGCCGTTCGTCAAGCTTAGGGAAAGGTAATTAAGGTTTCTCTAAAACACCAATTCTTTTCCGAGGCCCCGGCCGGAAATCCACCGCTTGGCGTGGCGCGGCCTATCGAACAGCGCGTTTGCCGACAATTTTCGGCCACCACTGCGCGACCATTTCTTCCCCCACAACCTCAAGAGGTTTTCCATGGACCGCAACTTTGCGCGGGCGCTTGCGCTCGTCTTGAAATCCGAAGGCGGCTGGTCGGACAATCCGGCCGATCCGGGTGGCACCACCATGAAGGGCGTCACGCTTGCCAATTTCCGCCGCTATGTGAAAGCGGATGCCACCAAGGCCGACCTCAGGAAGATCAGCGACGAACAGGTCGGCACCGTCTATCGGCGTTTCTACTGGGATGCCGTTGCCGGTGCCGAGCTTCCGGGTGGCGTCGACTACGCGGTGTTCGATTTTGCCGTGAACAGCGGGCCGGGCAGGGCGGCGAAATACCTCCAGGCGATCGTCGGTGCCAACCAGGACGGCAGGATCGGTCCGGCGACGCTGAGCGCCGTGCAGGCGAGACCCGCCGGCGCTGTCATCGACGCGCTCTGCGATGCCCGGCTGGCCTTCCTGATGCGGCTGCCAACCTGGCCGACCTTCGGCAGGGGCTGGAGCGAGCGGGTCGGCTCGGTTCGCGCGCAGGCGCTGTTGCTTTCGGCGTCGCCTGCGGCGCCCACCCCAGACCCTTCCTTGGCGCCGCCGCGGGCAGGGCCATCCGCCGCGTTGCCAGCACCCACCGGTGCTCCGGCCGTCCCGGACGCCCCTGGCGGGCGCAATGCGTTCTGGCGCCTGGTTTCGGCGATTTTCAAAATCATCCTTGGAGGCAAGCCAGCATGATTGCCGTCATCATCCGCATTGCGCTGCGCTACGGCGCCGGCGTCCTCGTTGCACGCGGCCTGCTTGGCGCCGGCGATGCCGCCGCCCTGTCCGGTGATCCCGACATCCAGATGGCGCTCGAGACCGGCGTCGGCCTGGCGCTCAGCGCCGCGACCGAAGCCTGGTACGTGCTGGCGCGAAAATTCCACTGGTCGAAGTGAGGAGACGCGAAAATGGTCGAGATCTTTACCGAGCTCATCCGCCAGGCGCTGCCCTGGGCTATCGGCGTGCTGCTCGTCGCCGGCGCGATCGTCGTGTGGTGGCTGTCATGACGGCATTGCTCTCCTTCTTCCTCGGCAACCCGACGATATCTGCTCTGCTGGCGTCGGTGGTTGCCGCACTTGGCTGGGGTTTCCACCAGCGGCTGGCCGGCGCCAGTGCCGAGCGCGCCCGGCAGGCGGTCAAGGAGGCTGCGGCGCGCGACATCGCCGACCAGGTCGACAACGATATCGGCGCGCTAAGCGCCGACACAGTCCGAAAGGAGCTGAAATCATGGGCAAGAGACTGATCCTCGCACTGCCGGTGCTAGTCGCGTTTGTCGTCGCCGGCTGCACGACCGCCTCGGGCGGCTTCTGCGCAGTCTCCTCGCCGCTGCGCCTGTCGGCCAAGGCCGTCGACGCGCTGTCGGACGAAGAGGCGAGGGCGCTGCTTTCGCACAATCGCAAGGGCCAAAAGCTCTGCGGCTGGAGGCCGTGATGCACGAACTGTTCGATCTCCTCGGCATCAAGGGACCGGTGGTGGCCGCCGGCCTTGCCGGCGGCGTGCTCAGGGCGCTGTCGCGCCATCGCTACAAGCTGCGCGAGATGGTCGCCTCGCCGATCTGTGGCGCGCTGGCGGCAGCCTATCTCACGCTGCCGGTCGTATCGTATTTCAAGGCAACCGGCCTGCCGATCCCCGATCCGGCCGACGACACCACCACGCTCGCCGCCGCCTTCCTCATCGGCGTCTCGGCGATGTGGATCTCCGACATCCTCTTCGAGGTCATCGTGCGAAGGTTCAAGGCGGCGGCCAGGGAGGAGTGACACGCGCGGCGATGACACCCGGACATTCCCGACTGGACGAAAGCCGCGACAATGCCCACCTTAGGGGAAATCCTAAGGAGACATGCTATGGCGACTTCCACCGAACGCGCAATCCTTGCCGGCGGCTGCTTCTGGGGCATGCAGGACCTGATACGGCGCTATCCCGGCGTTATCTCGACCCGCGTCGGCTACAGCGGCGGCGACGTGCCCAACGCCACCTACCGCAACCACGGCACCCATGCCGAGGCGATCGAGATCATTTTCGATCCCGCCCGGATCGACTTCCGGACCCTGCTCGAATTCTTCTTCCAGATCCATGATCCGACAACCAGGAACCGCCAAGGCAATGATGTTGGCATGAGCTACCGTTCGGCGATCTTCTACACCAGTGACGAACAGCGGCGCATTGCCGAAGACACCATCGCCGACGTCGATGCCTCGGGGCTGTGGCCGGGCAAGGTCGCCACCGAAGTCGCACCTGTGGGTGCCTTCTGGGAGGCCGAGCCAGAGCATCAGGACTATCTGGAGAAATATCCCAACGGCTATACCTGCCATTTCGTCAGACCGGGGTGGAAGCTTCCGGTTCGCGAAAAGGCCGCTTCATAGACCCGATCGGCGCACGGCGATTTTCCCCGCCAGCGCCGGAACATTAGGCAGTGCTAAGAGTTCTTTTTCCGGCAGCGCGCAACGGTATGCTGCCTCATCGGGACCGGCATCCCGGTCGGCCCGCGTCTTCTGCGAGAGGCGCGGGCTTGCTTGTGTCGACGATCAGATTCCGACCACCGATACCACCAGGATCCCGCCCGTCGTGCTGAGAGGCACGGCGGGCTTTTTTGCGTTTCAGGGTTCGGCAACGCTCCGCGTCCGCACCGGACTGCTCGCCCGGATACGCCGTCGGCCTCAGCCTTTGGCTCGGCGGCTTTCGGTCTCGTGGCTGCCGATCCAGTGCGCGCGGATGCGGTCGCTGGTTTCAAGGTAAGCCATGTCGATCAGATAGGTCAGCAGCTTCTCGCCATCGGCCTCGGCCTTCTGGCGCAATTCCCGCAATATTCCCTGCGCGAACTGCAGGTTTTCCATTTTGCTAGGCTGGTCCATCGGTGCCCCCAAAGTCTGCAAATGAATTCTGGCTGACTGTGCTTGCATGAAGATTGTAGTGGAACTCACGGCGAAGCTGTACTCGGTTGCAACAGCGGCTGATCAGCGAAGCTGTTGGACATTTTCGGAAATGTCGATATTTTGCGCGACCAATCGGACCGCGACCATGCACGAAGACGAGGGCAGCACTCCCGACAAGTTGCAGGCCATGCTGGATGTGATCGCCAGAAGCGGTAACTCGACTCAGAGTGCGCAGGCCGATGTCGGCAAGCTGAAGGCGGATGCCGCTGCGGCAGCCACGGTGTTGGTCGAATTTTACGGCGACACGGCCCTGGAACGTGCCAGGCTGCTGGAGAGCCGCTCGCCCCAGTCCCATTTCGCTCGCATGGTGACCGCCGAAGTCAGCAGGCACGGCAAGGTCCCGCCCAGAAGCTAGCAAGGTTTGCGCTAGGACGATTTGCGCCTCCTTGATCCGCCGCCGCCAAGGCGTTGCTGCACTTCGTCCTGGGCATTGTCCAGAAGATAGCCGAGCAGATCCTGCCCGATCGATTGCGAAATGTCCTTGGCCTGCTCGATAAGGCTGTGGATCTCGCGCAGCGAGGCCTCCTCGCTATCGGCTTCCCGCGTGAGGTCGACGAACCAGCCGGGATAGAGAGCCGCTTCCCCGAGATTGTCGACATAGCACTGGCCAACGGACAGGATCTTGCGAAGCCCCATCTTTTCCGAGCGCACCATGTAGACCTCGCGGAAGCTCGATCTCCGCTTCACCGCCCTGCGGATCGCCGTATGGACCCTCAGGCGATCCTCGGCCTCGATGCTTTGCATGCATCTTTCGAGCGATGCGCCATGGGAAAATTCTTCAAGCGTCAGCCCGAAATAGTCGGAAAGATTGGTATCACCGTAGACCCGGTCACGCTTGATGTCCCAGGTCCAGAACCCGTCGATCGGTGGATATCGCCGATGAACTCCGCGACCACGTTCAGGTGCCGACTCCATGAAAACCGCCCCGTTCGGTTTCAAGATTCGCAACACTATGTAGCAAAAGCCGAAAGAAACAAAGGTGGCCTTTTGTACAAGCCCAGCAAGACTCTCCACGCCAACTCGACCACGTACTTGAGTAGGATAGTTGACATATCCAGAGATATGAACTCGGGAGAATTTTCTTTCACTAAAAGAATATATGATCTGGTAGCGCAACCACAACTTGGTACTTCACAAGATAACCAAAACGCTTGAGTGGCAAAATAATACTAAAAGTTGTATGAATCGCCGGTCAAGAATAGGTTCAGGCATTTTTAGGTTTGCGAGGCCGACGCGGCAATGCTGGAAGTGTTGCCTGAGCCGCGCCGGCCAAAGCGGGTTCCAAAGGTCCACCGCAAGATGATTCTTAGCTGACCATCGCCACCTCGGCAAAGCGACCGCCGGTTGCAAAATGCGGCATCGGCCTGCCGTGCTCGGTTAGAGGGGCCGCTGCTGCACGCTAGGCCGACTTGAGCAACTGGCGGATGCCGCCTGACAGCGGCTCGCCGGCGTCCGGTCTGCCCGTCGCGCCGTCAACGCCGCTCTCGTCGTCGAAGCGGTCATGCTCGAACTGCGGGGCGTCGGGCAGGGGCTGCAACCAGTGCTCGCGCCGGCTGATCCAGAGTTCGTAGTCCGGCTGCAGTTCGGTCGGCGCCACGTCGAGGCTGCCGATCATCACTTCGGCCTCGTCCTCGCCGACCGAGGTGACGCGCCCGCCGCAAGTCGGACAAAAGCTCCTGCCGCCGTAGGTGCTGACGATCCCGGCCGTCTCGAACGCTTCGAGCGGCCACACTGCGAAAGCCGAATAGGCCGATCCGCTGGTCTTGCGGCAATCCTTGCAATGGCAAAGCCCGACCCGAAGCGGTTCGCCGATCACCGAGAACTGGACACCGCCGCACAGGCAGCTGCCGCTTCGCCTGATATCGCTGGACATGGCTGTTCCTCCTGCCGGCGCCCTCCTCAAGCCTGCTGCGACATCGCGCCGGAATGTCTGCCCGAATCAATTCGCACGAGGCGTAACGGTTCCACGCCTACATGCGGGGAGGGCGCGAGCTCGCATCAATTCGGGAAATCGAAAACCGGCTCCTGGCAGCGATAGAGGCGGCACTGGCCGTCGCGTGTCGGCACGGCGGCCGCGGTCGGCACCTCCGGCCAGTCGCATTCGTTGCCTAACTGGCGCACATACCGGTCATAAGTGTTCTGCCCGGTGGTCAGCACTGCCGAGCGATGACTTTTGACAAAGGCTTGCGTCTGTCCGCAGGTCATCGTGCGGGTATCCGGCCGCGAATGCGCCGGTGTCGCGGCAACGATCATCGCACCGGCAATGCATGCGATCCCGTGAGCTCTCATCTTGGGATCCCTCGGCGAGTAAAAGTGTCTAAAAAACCGCAAGATACTTCAGCAGCGAGATGATGCCGATGATGATGACGACGATCTGCGCGATCTGCCGGGTGCGGCCATCGAGAGGCAGCCGCTGGACGAGATAAAGCACCAGGATGATCACCAGGAAGGTGATCAGAATGCCGATAAGGACTGATGACGCCACGTCTTCTCTCCCAAGTCTCTAAAGTAAGTCAAAATCAAATACGTGGTGGAAAACGCCGCGGCTGCCCGGTTGGTTCCTCTCGGACAATTCCGCTCGAGCCTGCGATGTGGTCATCAGGAGCCGTGCAGTCGCTGGAAATGGGAGCTGGTCTTGAACGGCGGAGGCCGCGAAGCGATGCTTTGCGGCCTCTGATCAGCCAGGGCCGGTCACTTGCCGCAGTGGTTGTCGTTCACCGTTGGCGAGCTGGTCCCCGGCGACTTTCCACTGGCGTCCGGTTGTGCGCCTTGCGGGCTCGCCGAGCAGTTCTGATCGGGGGTAGAACTCGTCCCGTACGGATTGGACATGCCATCTATGCTGTAGGTGGCATTCGGGTCGACGGCATTGGGGTCGTTGGGGTCGACGACGACCGACTTGCCGCTGCCGTCGTTTACGCCTGATCCAGCCATGCCGTCGCCAGCATTCTGGGCCATCGCCGTCCGGCACCGGCGCGTGAAAGTTTCAAGGGCGCAAAGCGCGTCCGGCGCTTTCGCTTTGCCGGATGCTTGCTAAAGGTGGAGCGAAAAGTCTGCCGGGCCGAGTCTGTCGGAGCAGGGACTGACGAGATTTGGACGAGGCTTCTGCAATGACATTGACGGGCGCGGCGGCACTTTTGATCCTGGTCCTGACCTATGCCGGCGTCGCCGTCGGCCGCATCCCCGGACTGCGCCTCGACCGAGCAGGCATCGCGCTGCTTGGCGGCGCAGCGATGATCGCCGTCGGCGCACTCAGCATGGAGGACGCCTATCGCGCCATCAACTTCGACACCATCACGCTGCTGCTCGGCATGATGATCGTGGTGGCGCATCTGAAGGTCTCGGGTGCCTTTCGCGCTCTCGGCGGCTTCGCCATCGAGCACGCGCACGCGCCGTTCATGCTCCTGGTGATTTTGACGCTTCTGACCGGTGTGCTCTCGGCGTTCCTGGTCAATGACGCGATCTGCCTGGTGATGGCGCCGATCGTCGTCCACGTCACCCGCGTCATCAACCGCAATCCGATCCCTTATTTGATCGCCACCGCCACTGCCTCCAACTGCGGCAGCGTCGCCACCATCACCGGCAATCCGCAGAACATGGTCATTGGTGCGCTGTCGGGCATTTCCTACCCGGCCTTTTCGGCCGCACTGGCGCCGGTTGCGCTGTTCGGCCTTGTCGTCGTCATCGTCATCGTGCGCATGATCTACCGGGCCGAATTCGCGCGCACGGCCGAGCTAACACCCGAAGTCTATCGTGGCCGCATGCTGCCGGGGCAGGTGCTGAAGGCGGTGGTCGTCTGCATCGCCCTGGCGATCGCCTTCTTCTCCGGCGTGCCCGTAGCCAAAGCGGCGCTGATCGGCGGCGCCATCCTGTTGCTCACCCGTGCCATCAAGCCTGCCCGCATCTACCGCGAGATCGACGGGCCGCTGCTGTTCATGTTCGCCGGCCTGTTCATCGTCGTTGCCGGTGCCGAAAAGACGCTGCTGACATCAGACATGATCGCCTCGGCAAAGGACCTCGGCCTGGACGACGTCTGGCGGCTCTCCGGTTTCACTGCGGTGCTGTCCAACATCATGAGCAATGTGCCGGCCGTGCTGGCGCTGCGGCCGTTCATCCCAGGCCTGGAAAATCCGGAGCGCGCCTGGCTGGTCGTGGCCATGAGCTCGACGCTGGCCGGCAATTTCACGCTGCTTGGCTCGGTCGCCAATCTGATCGTCGCAGAGCAGGGGCGGCGCGCCGGTACGCCTCTGTCCTTCGGGGCGTTCTTCAAGGTCGGCCTGCCGCTGACGTTGATCACCCTAGTTGCCGGCACCGCCTGGCTGGCGCTTTAGGCAAGGGGCGTCAAGCCCCGAGCCTGCGATCAGTCCTTGTGCCGGGATCGTGCCCGGACGAGCGTCGCTGCGGCATGTCCGGCTGCCTCGACATAGTCGGGGTTGCGGTGGATCAGCATGATCGAGAAGGCGCCGTCCATGAGCAGGACGATTTCTCGCGCCAGCACTTGCGGCTCGCCGACGCCATGGCTCGAGAGTTCGCCGGCCAGCCAGGTTTCGAAATTCTTCTTGTGCCGCGATCCAGTCTTGACTGCCGGATGCCCGGGCATCGCGGCCAGTTCCGCCGCCGTTCGCAGGAAACCGCAGCCTTTCCATTTCGGGTGCCGGGCCACGCGCGCCAGATTGGTGAAGATCGCTTCGACCTTGCGCTCAATGCTACCTTCCGCCGCCTCGAACCAGCCGGCCATCTGCTTGATGTTCGGCTGGTCGCGGCCATCGAGATAGGCGGCGATCAGATCGTCCTTGCTCTTGAAGTGATAGTAGAGCGTGCGTTTGGTTAGGCCCGCTTTTTCAGCCACGGCGTCGACGCTGACGCGGCCGATTCCTTCGGCATAGAAGAGCTTCGTCGCAGCATCGACGATGCGTTTGCGGGTAGGGCTGGCGAGGTCGATCATGCCGCTATGTATACCGACTAGTGAATATACAGGCAATCCGAAAGCTGATCCCCTGCGCCCTTCCATGCAGGAGGTGAAAGACATGACCAGGCTAGTGCTTTGCGAGATCCGCGACCGCGTCGCGGTGCTGACCCTCAATCGTCCCGAAAAACTCAACGCCTTGAACTACGCCCTGATCGACCGCCTGCTGGCGGTGCTCGATGCGGTCGAGACCGACGATGCCATCGGCGCCGTCATTCTCACAGGAGCAGGAGAGCGCGCCTTCTCCGCCGGCGGGACATCCACGAATTCTCGGCCAGCGTGGCGCTTGGCGCCGATGTCGCCTTGCGCGATTTCGTCATGCGTGGGCAGCGGCTGACGGCGCGGCTGGAGGCCTTCCGCAAGCCCATCATCGCCGCCGTCAACGGCCTCGCCTTCGGTGGTGGCTGCGAAATCACCGAAGCCGTGCCACTTGCCATTGCCAGCGAGCGAGCCCTGTTCGCCAAACCCGAGATCAGGCTTGCCATGCCACCGACCTTCGGCGGCACGCAGCGCCTGCCGAGGCTCGCCGGTCGCAAGCGAGCACTCGAACTGCTGTTGACCGGCGAGACGTTTTCGCCGCAGCGCGCGCTCGAACTCGGCCTCGTCAACCAGGTGGTGCCGCACGCGGAACTGATGTCGGCCGCACTTGATCTTGCCCATCGCATTGTCAGGCACTCGCCGGCGGCGGTGGCGAGCATACTCACCGCGGTGGCTCGCGGCCTCAACCAGAGCATTGCCGAAGGACTGCTGGTCGAGGCCGAGCAGTTCGCCCGCATGGCCCCGACTGCCGACCTGCGCCAAGGGCTGGATGCCTGGATCGGGCGGCGCAAGCCGGGCTTTGGCGGCTCGTGGACGCACATCACGCGGCCGGACGAGGCGAGGCGAGCCTCATTGCAAATGGATCAGGCCGAGGATCACGGCGCCACGTCGACACGACCCTTCATGTTGGGGTGGAAGCGGCAGAAATAGTCGACCGCTCCCGCCTTCTCGAGCGTCATCCGCCCTTTCGACTTAGGCGGGATCATCACCTCC
Source organism: Mesorhizobium sp. IMUNJ 23033 (assembly GCF_044778005.1). Classification (NCBI taxonomy): domain Bacteria; kingdom Pseudomonadati; phylum Pseudomonadota; class Alphaproteobacteria; order Hyphomicrobiales; family Phyllobacteriaceae; genus Mesorhizobium; species Mesorhizobium sp. IMUNJ 23033. Next base: position 52,262 of record NZ_JBJACT010000032.1, on the reverse strand, counting down.
CAGCCGCCTTTCACCGTGGCCGTGTGGGCAAACGCATCCTTGTTCACCCATTCGATCGTGTCGCCGACCTTCGCCTCAATGCTTGCCGGCGTGAAGACGAGCTTGTCGATCGTCACCTCGATCGTGGCGGACAGCGCCGGGCTGGCGACGAGCGCCAGCGCCAGAGCGCCCGCGAGCGATCGTATCGGCATGCCGGCTTTCATTTCAGCATGCCGGCGACATGCTCGGCATGCTGCTGATGACCCTGGAAAATCTTCAGGCCGGTCTCCAGCAGGCTCCTGAGTTCGGCATTCTCCGCCGAGGGGATCAGCAGCGTTTCGAGCGCGCCGTTGACCTGCTTGTGATAGGCAACTTCGTTGGCGACATAGGCCTTGTCGAAGGCCGCTCCCTCGAGCTTGGCGAGCTTGGCACGTTCCTCTTCCGCTGCCTTGCTCAGCGCCTGGCTGGTGGCGTTGTCTTCGGGCGTGACCTTCAGCTTCTTGACCAGGTCGAGCGCCTGCACGTTCACCGCTTCATGGTCGCGCACCATGTCGTTGGCGAAATCGACGACCTCCTTGGTCTTCGATTTCTCGATTGCCAGCTTGGCCGCCTCGACGTCGATCACCCCTGCCGTGTAGGCGATGTGGGCGATCTGCGGGTCGGTCGGCTTGTCGGCGGCCTGTGCGAACGGGGCGGCGCCAATGAGGAGCAGGGCGGCGAGGGTGGCGGTAAGGCGGGCAAACATGGCATCTCCTTTGCCCAACCGCGAAGGCAGTGGGCTTCATCTGGGTTGACGGCCATTGGATGCGGATAGGGGAGAAACGTTCCCGAGAAAACGGCGAAGCTCAGCCTTCCAGGCCGAGCCTTCTCATCACCGCCTCGGTCAGCCGCTCGCAGCGTCGGCCGGCGAAGGGGAAGGCGTCTAGCAGCACCGGGCCGATCTCGTCGTCCAGCGCCTTGCGCACCAAAGCACGCGCCCGGTGCAGCCTAGTCTTGACGGTCTCGGGCCGCACGCCGAGTAGGTCGGCGGTCTCCTCGATGCTCAGTCCCTCGATGACGCGGCCGACGAACACGGTGCGATAGACATCGGGCAGGCTGTCGGTCGCCCGTTCGACCAGACCGAGGATCTGCCGCTGCGCCATCGTCCGCTCCGGATCGTCGCTTGGGTTGAGGGGAAACCGGATGATCTGCGCTTCCGGGTTTTCAGGCATCGCCACGGTACGCCGCCGTTTGCGCAGGCGCCCAAGCGCCTCGTTGATGACGATGCGCGACAGCCAGGTGGCCAAGGAGGATTCGCCGCGAAACGCACCAAGATTGGCGAAGGCGCTGACATAGGCCTCCTGGACAATGTCCTCCGCCTCGGAATCGTTGCGCACCACGCCGCGTGCGATGCGGTAGAGCTTCTGGTTATGCGTCTTGATGATGGCGCGGAACGCATCCGGTTCTCGGGCCAGCGCGCGGAGCACCAGCTGCATGTCGCTGCATAGGACGTCAGGTGCGGAAGCTGCGACCGCTGGCACTGCAAGTTTCCTCATCTCGCCCCAATCTCCAATGCTTGACCAGGACATTGGATGCGCCTGCCGGCAAAAGGTTCCCGGCCTTTTCCACTCGCGGAAGGCTATCCTACAGCCACGGCCAGCGCCTTGTCTGTGGTCTGCACCCGCGCGGCCGCCGCCAGCAGGTCGGTCTGGGTGATCAGGCCGAGAATATGCCGCTCGCCGTCGACGATGACCGCGGCATGGCTGCGCCCGTCGGTCAGCACGGGAAGCAGGCTCATCGCCGGCGTGTCGGGCGAAGCGGTACCGGCCTTCGACATCACGTCCTTCACCGTATCGGTGGCCTTTGTCAGTTCGCGCAGGCCGACAGCGCCGACCAGCCTTGCCTCGGCGTTGACAACCGGCAAGGTGCGGATGTTGTGGTCGAGGAGCTGCTGGCGCGCCTGATCGGCGGTGTCATCCTCATGCACCGAGACGACGTCGCGCGACATGATGTCCTCGCAGAGCAAGGTCCGGTGCGTTCGAACCATCGCCTGCAATTCGACCTGCCGCAGCAGCCGTTCGAGGTCGTTGCGGTCGATGTCGAAGGTCTCGTGCAGCGCCCCCAGCGCGGCATCGATGTCTTCGGGCCGAAAGCCGACACGCTCCTGGGGCGGCGGATCGATTGTCCCATGCGCGCTTTTCGGGGCAGGGGCCGGGACATGCGGATAGCTGCGCCGCGACAGCCTGTGGAAGCCGTAGCCGAGCGCCACCAGCACGATCGAGTTCAGCGCCACCGGAACGAAGGGAAACAGGAAACCGGCGGCGGTGACCGCCGGTCCGCCGAACACGGCGGTCAGGGCGGCGGCCCCGCCCGGCGGGTGCAGGCAGCGTGCGAACGACATGGCGGCGATGGCCAGCGCCACCGCAATGCCGGTGGCAAGCGCCGGTTCATGGATGAAATGCGCCACGATCACACCGACCAGCGCCGAAATGGTGTTGCCGCCAATGATCGACCAGGGCTGCGCCAGCGGGCTTGCCGGCACGGCGAACAACAGCACGGCGGAAGCGCCCATCGGCGCCACCAGCAGCGGCACATGGGGGCCGTTGCCGAGCACCAGGCCGCCGATCGCGCCCGTCAGCGCAATGCCGATCGTCGCGCCGATACAGGCGATGAGACGTTCGCGCAGCGTCGCGCCGGCGAGAATGGGAACAAAGAGGCGAAAGGCCATGGCAAGCTCTGGAAAGGGTGCGGCACTGCTCGAAGTGCCCGCAATGGTGCCTGGCAGGCCAAGTTGGAAGCCAAATCAATCCGAAAAATCGCAGATTACGGAAATAACATTGCGCAAGGTCCGCCAACCCCGGCTTTGCGACATGGGCCGTCTTACGACAGCCCTCCAACCATTGCTTCAGGATGTTGCGCCGGTTTTCCGATTCATCGTGGCAAGTGTCGGGATCAGATGGCGGCCGCCGCCTCCAGCCCGCGCAGAATATCGGCCTTGAGGTCCTCGACATCCTCGAGCCCGATCTGCAGCCGGATCAGCGGCCCGTCATAAGGACCTTTGGCGATCATGCGGTCGCCGAGGAAGACCGGCACCGCAAGGCTCTCATAGCCGCCCCAGGAATAGCCGAGGCCGAAGATTTTGAGCGCGTCGAGGAAGGCGTGCTGCTGCCTCTGTCCGCCGCCTTTGAGCACGACGGAGAAGATGCCGCTCGAGCCGCAAAAGTCGCGCTTCCACAGAGCGTAGTCGGGATGGCTGGGAAGCGCCGGATGCAGCACGCGCGCTACGCCTGGTTGGCCCTCCAGCCAGGCGGCGATGGCAAGCGCGCTTTTCTGGTGATGCTCCAGCCTGACCCCCATGGTGCGCAGGCCGCGCAGCACCTGATAGACGTCGTCCGGTCCGGAACAGCAGCCCAGCGTGCAGAAACCTTCATAGAGCTGTTTCCAACACGCCTCGTTGGCCGAGACGGTACCGAGCAGCACGTCGGAATGACCGGCCGGGTATTTGGTCGCCGCATGGATCGAGATGTCGACGCCATGGTCGAGCGGCTTGAAATACAGAGGCGTCGCCCAGGTATTGTCCATCATGACGATGGCGCCGGCCGCGCGCGCCGCCTTGGCGATCGCCGGTATGTCCTGCACCTCGAACGTGTTGGAGGCAGGCGATTCCGTGAACACCACTTTTGTGTTTGGCTTGATCAGCGCCGCGATGCCGGCGCCGACATGCGGATCGTAATACTCGACCTCGACGCCCAGCCGCTTCAGCATCGTGTCGGCGAAATTGCGCGTCGGATGATAGACGGAATCGACGATCAAGAGGTGATCGCCCGCCGAGACAAAGGTGAGCAGCGGTATCGTCACGGCCGCCAATCCTGACGGCACGACGATCGTGCCGGCCGAGCCTTCCAGCGCGTCGACGGCCAGAGCCAGCGCGTCGGTGGTCGGCGTGCCGCGCGTGCCATAGGTGTATTTCTGGCTGCGCGCCGCCATCGAGGCCGCATCGGGATAAAGCACCGTCGAGGCATGCACGACAGGCGGATTGACGAAGCCGAAATAGTCGCGCGGATTGTTGCCCGAATGGGCAAGCCGCGTGTTGATGCCCATTTCGCTGCCGTCTTTCGCCATTGTTCTTGCCGTCCTTGGTCACGTGGGGAGGGCGCTAGCCATAGTGCGGCGGCACCGGCGGCGCAACCGGCCGAGACCCGCCAGCCGGCAGTCTTCGGATATGCCAATTCACTGCGGCAAAAGCGGTGAGGTCTCCCGCGGGATTCCGGCAGCGTGTTGGTCAGTGCCTCGCCGGCTGCTATCCGGTCTCCGCCGATCGGCCTATTGTCGGTGGCCGCGAAGGGCATAAACTTGAATTCTAATATTTATCGCCGGATTGCCCGATCAGAGCGGCCGGACGGACTAGCCGGTTACATTCCTGGTCCCCAATCCGGATATCGCGCTCACAGAGCATGAGCGCAACAACAGGGGAGGAATGTCATGGCTGACGTCAAATGGATGATCAAGGCGCGCGAATTCGTCAACTGCAACTGCGCCTATGGCTGCCCCTGCCAGTTCAACGCCCTGCCGACGCACGGGTTCTGCCGGGCTGTGGTCGGCGTGGAAATCGAAAGCGGCTATCACGGCGACACCAAGCTGGATGGCTTGCGCTTTGCCGGGATATTCCGCTGGCCCGGCGCGATCCACCACGGCAAGGGCGAGGCGGCGGTGGTCATCGACGAGCGGGCGACCGAGGCGCAGCGCGGAGCGCTGCTTCGCATTCTCAGCGGTGAGGACACCGAACCCGGCGCGACCATATTCCAGGTCTTTTCGACCACGCTGGAGACAGTCCACGATCCGATCTTCGCGGCAATAGACTTCGAGGTCGACATCGATGCCCGAACGGCTCGTCTGGACGTGCCCGGCGTGACCAAGGGCCATGGCGAACCGATCAAGAATCCCGTCACCGGCAACGAGCATCGGGCGCGCATCGATCTCACGCACGGTTTCGAATATGCGCTCGCCGAGGTCGGGCGCGGCTGGACCAAGACTTCCGGCCCGATCAAATTCGAATTGGCTGATTCCCACAGCCATTTCGCCAATTTGCATCTCTCGCAAAGCGGCATCGTGCATTGATCTGACCCGATGAGCGACACAGCCCTGGAGGCGGTGCTGCGGCGCGACCGTGCGGTCGTGGCGGTCGCGCTCGTCCTGATCGCCGGGCTCGCCTGGGCCTATGTCTTGTGGCTTGCTGCCGACATGGCCATGCCTGCCGCGACTGCGCCGGCCGCGGGCGGCGACATGGCCGGCATGGACATGCCGGGCATGGATATGTCGGGTATGGATATGGGCACAACGGCAGCACCGGGTTTCCGCGCCTGGGCGCCGGCCGACTTCGCCTTCATCTTCACCATGTGGGCCGTGATGATGGTCGGCATGATGACGCCGTCGGTTGCGCCGATGCTGCTGCTTTACGCCGGCGTCGGCCGCAAGGCCAAAGCCGGCGGCCGCCCGATCGCCTCGACGGCATGGTTCTTTACCGGCTACCTCCTCGTCTGGATTGCCTTCAGCGTTGCCGCGACCGGCGCGCAGTGGCTGCTTGCTCGCCTCGCATTGCTCAGCCCGATGATGGCCGCCAACAGTGCGGTTTTCGGCGGCGTGATTCTCATCGCTGCCGGCATCTATCAATGGACGCCGATCAAGGGCGTCTGCCTGCGGCAATGCCAGGCGCCGATCGCGTTCCTGAGCAGCCATGGCGGTTTTCGCTCCTGTCCGCTTGGCGCGCTTCGGCTCGGCGTCGAGCACGGCGCCTATTGCCTCGGCTGCTGCTGGGCGCTGATGGCGCTCCTCTTCGTCGGCGGTGTCATGAACGTCCTGTGGATTGCCGGCATCGCAATCCTCGTTCTTCTCGAAAAGACCATGCCCACCGGGCAATTGATTCCGCGCATCTCCGGCGCGCTGATGGCGGCAACCGGTGCGTGGCTGCTCGTTCGAGCGCTTTGAGCAGCCGTTTCCCGCCCTCCAGTTCGACGCGTGATCAAGCCAGCGACGCAAAGCAAATCCAGACCTCGGATTTCGCTGCTGCGGCGCGGACTTGCGTGGATCGGACTTTGCCGGCTTTGTATGCGGTGCTGACCAATTTGCGGGCGGCCTTGTCTGCAATTCAGGCATTTCCGGCAATTGGTTTTCAAACGCATTCGAATTCGGTCATTTCCCTTGACCTCACAGGAATAATCGCCTTCGATGCACTTCGTGAATGGGAGGCAGCGCGTCGGTTGCGATGCGGGGTTCCGGTAGTGGGCCGGAATGGGAGCTGCGTTCACACGGGAAAAAGATCAGGGTTTGCCTGAAAAACAGAGAAAAGGGTCTGTGGGTTATGAAACACATTGCAATCGGCCTTCTCGGCGCCGCCGCGCTTGGATTGACGGCATCGGCCGCTTCGGCCGGCACGCTCGACACCGTCAAGCAAAAGGGCTTCATCCAGTGCGGCGTGTCGACCGGCCTTGCCGGCTTCTCGGCACCCGACGACAAGGGTGACTGGCAAGGCATCGACGCGGACTTCTGCCGCGCCGTCGCCGGGGCTGTCTTCGGTGATGGCACCAAGGTCAAGTTCACGCCGCTCAGCGCCAAGGAACGCTTCACCGCGCTGCAGTCGGGCGAAGTCGACATCCTGTCGCGCAACACCACCTGGACCATCAATCGCGACACCGCACTCGGCCTGAACTTCATCGGCGTCACCTATTATGACGGCCAGGGTTTCATGATCAACGCCAAGAAGCTGCCGGGCGTGAATTCGGCGCTGCAGCTTTCGGGTGCCGCCGTCTGCGTGCAGAGCGGCACCACCACCGAGCTCAACCTTGCCGACTATTTCAAGTCGAACAAGATGGAGTACAACCCGGTCGTCTTCGAGAAGCTGGAAGAGGTCAACGCCGCCTATGACGCCGGCCGTTGCGACGTCTACACCACCGACCAGTCGGGCCTCTATGGCATCCGCCTGACGCTCGGCGCACCCGCCGACCATGTCGTGCTGCCCGAGATCATCTCCAAGGAGCCGCTCGGACCGGCCGTGCGCCAGGGCGACGATCAGTGGTACCACATCGTCAAGTGGACCTATTTCGCGCTCCTGCAGGCAGAGGAACTCGGCATCACCAAGGCCAATGTCGAGGAGATGAAGGCCTCCGACAATCCCGAGATCAAGCGCGTGCTCGGCCAGGAGGCCGACACCAAGATCGGCACCGATCTCGGCGTCTCCAACGACTGGGTCGTGAATATAGTCAAGGCAGTGGGCAATTACGGCGAAATGTTCGAGCGCAATGTCGGCTCGGGCAGCCCGCTCAAGATCGCGCGCGGCATCAACGCGCTGTGGACCAAGGGCGGCCTGCAATACGCTCCGCCGATCCGCTGATCGAAATGTGATCCGGGAGGCAGATCCTCTGCCTTCCGGTTTCTCTTTCCAGGGGACGGTCGCATGGCATCGCAGGAAATTCTTCGCGAGGAGCCAAGTCGGGCTTCCTTCGTAAATGATCCAAAGGTCCGCAGCATATTCTTCCAGGTCTTGGTTGTCGTCTTGCTGGGGGCGGGCGTCTGGTGGATTGTCCAAAACACCGTCGACAATCTGGCGCGGCTTCACATTGCATCGGGGTTCGGCTTCCTCAGGGGGCGCGCCGGCTTCGACATTTCTGACACCGCGATCGCTTATTCGTCGGATTCGACCTATGGCCGCGCCATCGTCGTCGGCTTCATCAATACCCTTATTGTTGCCGGCGCCGGTATCGTCACCGCGACCCTCATCGGCTTCATCCTCGGCATCGGCCGGCTGTCGCGCAACTGGCTGATCCGCAAGATCTGCATGGTCTATGTCGAAATCTTCCGCAACATACCGCCGCTGCTGGTCATCTTCTTCTGGTATTCCGGCGTGCTTGCCGTGCTTCCCATACCGCGCGAGAGCATCAACCTGCCTTTCGGCTCCTTCCTCAACCAGCGCGGTTTCTATTTTCCGCGCGCCGTCTGGGGCGACGGCTCCTGGTTGATCTTCGTCGCTTTGCTTGTCGGCATTGCCATGGCGTGGTTCGTCGCCCGCAAGGCGCGTCAGCGGCAAATGGCCACCGGCCAGCAATTCCCGGTGTTCTGGACATCGCTGGCGCTGATCGTCGGCCTGCCGCTGCTCGCCTACGCGCTGAGCGGCTTCCCGCTGACGTTTGATTTTCCGAAGCAATCGACCTTCAACCTGACCGGTGGCTTCCAGGTCAAGCCGGAGTTCCTGTCGCTCTATCTGGCGCTGTCCTGCTATACGGCGGCCTTTATTGCCGAGATCGTGCGCGCCGGCATTGTGGGCGTCAGCAAGGGCCAGACCGAGGCAGCCGGAGCGCTCGGCTTGCGGCCGGGATCGATCCTGCGGCTGGTCGTCGTTCCACAGGCGATGCGCATCATCATCCCGCCGCTGACCAGCCAGTATCTCAACCTGACCAAGAACTCCTCGCTGGCCATCGCCATCGGCTATCCCGATTTGACGGCGACAGCCGGCACCGTGCTGAACCAGACCGGCCAGGCGATCGAATGCGTGCTGATCATGATGGTTGTCTATCTCGTGCTCAGCCTGCTGACCTCGGCGGTCATGAACGTGGTCAACGCCAGAATGGCGCTGGTGGAGAGGTAGGGCCATGCAGGAACACGACACCTCCTGGGTTCGCACCGAAATGGCATTGGCGCAGCAGGCGCCAGCCGGCGTGCGCGGTCCTGGCGCCTGGGTGCGCAAGAACCTGATCGGTTCGGTTGGCGATGCCATCCTGACCATCATCGGCATCGCGCTGGTGGTGATGATCCTACCGCAAGTCATCAACTGGGCCTTCCTCAACGCACAGTGGACCGGCGCTGACCGCACATTCTGTGCCACGGTGGCGCAGGGCGGCATCCAGCCGGACGGCTGGTCCGGTGCCTGCTGGGCCTTCGTCAATGCCAAGTTCGGCCAGTTCATGTTCGGCCGCTATCCGATCGAGGAGCGCTGGCGGCCGATCCTGGTCGCCATCCTGTTCGTGGTGTTGCTGGTGCCGCTGCTCATCCCGAAGGTACCGCGCAAGGGGTTGAACGCCATTCTGTTCTTCCTGGCGATGCCGATCCTTGCCTTCATCCTGCTGGTCGGCGGCATGTTCGGCCTGCCGCATGTCGAAACTCCGCTGTGGGGCGGCCTGCTGGTGACGCTCAGCCTGTCCTTCGTCGGCATTGCCGCGTCGCTGCCGATCGGCATCGTGCTGGCGCTCGGCAGGCGCTCGAAGATGCCGATCGTCAAGGCGCTGTGCGTGGTCTTCATCGAGACCGTGCGCGGCATCCCGCTGATCACCGTTCTGTTCATGGCCAGCGTCATGCTGCCGCTGTTCCTGCCGGCCGGCGTCACCTTCGACAAGCTCCTGCGCGCGCTGATCGGTGTGTCGCTGTTCGCCGCTGCCTACATGGCCGAAGTGGTGCGCGGCGGCCTGCAAGCCATCCCCAAGGGCCAGTATGAGGGTGCCGATTCGCTCGGCCTCGGTTACTGGCAGAAGATGGGCCTGATCGTGTTGCCGCAGGCGCTGAAGCTGGTCATTCCCGGTATCGTCAACACCTTCATCGGCATGTTCAAGGACACCAGCCTTGTCTACATTATCGGCATGTTCGACCTGCTCGGCGTCGTCAAGCTGAACTTCTCCGATGCCAACTGGGCAACGCCGCAGACGGCCAGGTCCGGCCTGATCTTCGCTGCCTTCGTCTTCTGGCTGTTCTGCTTCGGCATGTCGCGCTATTCAATGTTCACGGAACGCCGGCTCGACACCGGCCACAAACGCTAAGAACAAAAAAGGGGAATTGCCATGGCCACTGAAAACGCCGTCAGCGCGGAAGAAATCAAGGTCAACGCCGCCAAGATGCATATCTCGACCACCGATGTCGCCATCGACATCATCGGCATGCACAAATGGTACGGCGAATTCCATGTGCTGAAGGACATCAACCTCAAGGTGATGCGCGGCGAGCGCATCGTCATCTGCGGTCCGTCCGGCTCCGGCAAGTCGACCATGATCCGCTGCATCAACCGGCTGGAGGAGCACCAGAAGGGCAAGATCATCGTCGACGGCAAGGAACTCACCAACGATCTCAAGAAGATCGACGAGGTGCGCCGCGAGGTCGGTATGGTGTTCCAGCATTTCAACCTGTTCCCGCACCTGACCATCCTGGAAAACTGCACGCTGGCGCCGATCTGGGTGCGCAAGACGCCGAAGAAGCAGGCCGAGGAAATCGCCATGCACTTCCTCAAGCGCGTCAAGATCCCGGAACAGGCCCACAAATATCCGGGCCAGCTTTCCGGCGGCCAGCAGCAGCGCGTGGCGATCGCGCGCTCGCTGTGCATGAACCCGCGCATCATGCTGTTCGACGAGCCGACCTCGGCGCTCGATCCGGAGATGATCAAGGAAGTGCTGGAGACGATGGTGGGCTTGGCCGAAGAAGGCATGACCATGCTGTGCGTCACCCACGAGATGGGCTTTGCCCGCAAGGTCGCCAACCGGGTGATCTTCATGGACCAGGGCCAGATCGTCGAGCAGAACACGCCGGCCGAGTTCTTCGACCATCCGCGCCATGAGCGCACGAAACTGTTCCTGTCGCAGATCCTGCACTGACCGATCCGACACAGATCGAGAGGGCCCGGCCGCATCGCGGCCGGGCTTTTTGCGTTTTGGCGGTCAGGTAATGATCGCCTGCGTTGAAACGCGACGGGACTGCAGAGCCTGATGAGAAAACTCCTGCGCTTTCTGGCCATGTTGGTTGCCGCGGTTGTGCTTTCCGCCGCGCTTGGCACGCTGGTGCCGCGGCCGCTGTGGAGAGCGGCCGCCGCCGCGCCCGCCGGCACGCGCCACATATTGGTGCTGAACAACCCGATCCACACCGATATCGCCATTCCGGTCGACGACGATGTGCGCCAGCGCTTCCGTTTCCTGGCCGATGCCGGCATTCCGGCCGACGCTCCGGAGGTGCGCTACATCGTCTTCGGTTGGGGCGGCCGCGCCTTCTATCTGGAGACGCCGACCTGGTCCCAGCTGAAGGCGGTGCCGGTGCTCAAGGCGCTGACGCTGGACGCCGCGGTGATGCATGTCGATGTCGCTGGCGCCATCGTCGAGCCGCATCCTGACGTCGCCGGCTTCGACATCGGCGAGGAGCGTTTTTCCGCGCTGCTCGATTTCATCGCGGCGAGCTTCCAGCAGGGGCCGAACGGCCCGGTCGTCGTCGAGAATGCCGCCTATTCCCGCTTCGATCGATTCTACGAGGCCAACGGCCATTTCAACGCGCTGGTCGGCTGCAACACCTGGACGGCGGCAGCCTTGCGCACCGCCGGCCTGCGCACCGGCTGGTGGAACCCGCTGCCAGCCTCGCTGGGGCTATCGATGCGGTTTTACAATTGATGATGGCTCGGCGGATTAGCCGGTCTTGCGGTCCTGTTTCGTTACATAGTCGCGTAGCGCCTTGTTGATCGCACTTTGATAGCCGCGACCATCCGGTGCGCGCCTTTTGAACCAGGCAACGAGATCGGAATCGAGACGAAGCGTCAGTTGTTGCTTGATCGGCTTGAAATACGGATTTCGGACGGCGTTCTGCCAGAACTCTTCAGTCAACTCGGGAATGTCGCTTGTATCAACATCGTCCTCCGGCCGCGCCTTCAAAGCCGCGATCTCCGCTTTCTGAGCCTCAGTTAGAGGAGGCGGATTTGCCGGGTCCAGTTCATGTCGCACGATTTTGCCCATAGTGTCTTTTCTCCGAAGGTGTCGCTTGTCGGGCCGAAATGATGCGGATCACCTCGATCCCATCTTCCTCCCGGTCTGCATGTGCGACCAACAGCACAAATGTCCCATCGACAACGCCGATGGTCTGCCACCGGTATTCGGCTCCCTCCACCCGGTCCTGAACTGTCAACGCCAGAGGGTCGAGAAAAACACGAGTGGCCAATTCGAAGCTTACGCCATGCTTGCGCAAGTTGGATTTTGCCTTTTCGAGGTCCCACTCAAATCGCAATCCCTACCTCGCATCCTACAAAAATGTAGTTACAAAATCCCACTACGTCAAGAATGAACCCTCACACACTAGCTTCCGGCGCTTCCCACCCATAGAGCCAGTCCAAATCAGCGGCGAGTTTCTCCGGCGCCCGCATCTTCAGGAACAGGTTGCGCGCCAACGCCACCGGGCCAGCAGCGTGCCAGGCAAGGCGGTTGACGGCGCCGCGACGTGCGGCCTTGGCGACGCGCGACCGTCGCAGGCCTTCCCAGATTTGAAGACTTCCGGCCAGGTCGGCAGGGGAGGCGGCCATGAGGTCGGCCAGTGTCGCGGCGTCCTCGATCGCCATCGCCGCGCCCTGCGCCGCGAAGGGTGTCATCGCATGCGCGGCGTCGCCGATCAGCGCGATGCCGTCCGGCGCCGTCCAAGGCTGCTTCGGGTCGACCGTATGGATCGGCCAGGCCATCCACGGGCCGGCTTCCTCGGCCAGGCGGGCAAGTGCGGGCGCGGTGCCGTGCATGGCCTCGGTGAGGATGCGGGGATCGGCATGGCCCGACCACGCCTCGGCGATGCGCTCGCCTTTGGTGAAGGCGGCGAGGTTGAAGGCAGTACCGCGGCTGACCGGATAGGCGACCAGGTGGAAACCGGGATGCAGGAAGGTGGTGACTGAGTTCGTTGCGCCCACTGCGGCAAAGGCCTTTCCGGCGACACTGTCGGCCGGCACCGTGGCGCGCCAGGCCAGTTCGCCCGAAAACCGGCTTTTACGGGAAATCGCCTTGTGGTCCGGGAACCGCTCCCGAACCTGCGACCAGACGCCGTCGGCGCCGACCAGCAGCGATCCTTCGGCGTCGACTGTCTTGCCGTCGGCCTGGGCCGTCACGGCGATGCCGTGCGGTCCGGTGGCGACGTCGCTGACGCGGGCGCCGGTGACGAGCACGATCCCCGGCCGTTCCGCCACCTGCGCCGTCAGCGCGGCTTGCAGGTCGGCGCGATGGGCGACGAGGTAGGGGGCACCCCAGCGGCTTTCGGCTGCCTGCCCGAGCGGTATGCGGGCCAGTTCGCGTAGCGTCGCGGCATCCTTCAGCACGACCGCTTCCGGCCGCACCGCGTGCGGCGAGAGCCGGTCAAGCACGCCGAGTTGGCGCAGGATGCGTGTTGCGTTGGGGGAAAGCTGGATGCCGGCGCCGGTCGCTTCGAGCTGCTGGGCTTGTTCGAACAGTTTTACCGGATAGCCGCGTTCAGCAAAGGCAAAGGCTGCGGTCAGCCCGGCGATGCCAGCCCCGGCGATGACAATTTGCCGGGACCGCGCGTCGCTCATGGTGGCGAGAGGATCAGGCGGCCTGGTCGATATAGAGGCAGCCGGCGGGCTGCGTTTCCGTTGCCTTCAGCTTTGGCGAATAGCGATAGAGCGTCGAGCAATAGGGGCAGACCTTTTCATTGTCGTCGCCCATGTCGAGGAACACATGCGGATGGTCGAAGGGCGGGTTGGCGCCGGTGCACATGAATTCCCGGACCCCGATGTCGATCGCCGGATGACCCGCATCGTTCTGGAAATGGGGAATGGAACCGCCTGCCATCGTCGTCTCCTTAACTCGGTCTCGTCTGCATCTGGATCATAACCCGTCTGTTTGCAAGATCGATGAAATGAAACTGTCGCAAAAGCCTGTCAGAGGATAAGTTAAGCCGGTTAACCGGCTTGAGCATTTTGCGGCCAGGCGGAACCTGGCACGGGAAGAGCAGGAACAATGAACGAACTGAAGCCGGTACAGAGCGAATTCACCACCGTGGAAAAGGCCAGCCCCCAGAGCGGCAACCCGGATCGTTTCGTCAACCGCGAGTTCTCCTGGCTGCAGTTCAACCGGCGCGTCCTCGAGGAATCGCTGAACGCGCATCATCCGCTGCTCGAGCGGGTCCGCTTCCTGTCGATCTCGGCCGCCAATCTCGACGAGTTCTTCATGGTCCGCGTCGCCGGCCTTGCCGGTCAGGTGCGCGAGGGCATCGCGCTGAAGAGCCCTGACGGCCGCACGCCTGAGCAGCAGCTGGAACAACTGCTGCGCGAGGTCGAGCGCCTGCAGGAGGACCAGCAGAATAGCCTTTCGGCGCTTATGCTCTTGCTCAACAAGGAAGGCATCGAGAGCATCACCCGCGATGGGCTGACCAAGGACGAGAGGACCTGGCTGGAAGAGCATTTCCAGGACCAGGTGTTTCCGGTGCTCACCCCGCTATCGATCGACCCGGCGCACCCGTTCCCGTTCATACCCAATCTCGGCTTCTCGATGGCGCTGCAATTGCGCCACCGCAAGAATGGCGAGGAGATGAGCGCGCTGCTGCGCCTGCCGGTGGCGCTGAAGCGCTTCATCCGCCTGCCGGACCGCAAGAACCATGTCCGTTTCATCCCGCTGGAAGAGGCGGTCGGTCTCTATATTGGCAAGCTGTTCCCCGGCTATGAGGTCAAGGGCTCCGGCACGTTCCGCATCATCCGAGACAGCGATATCGAGGTCGAGGAGGAGTCCGAGGATCTGGTGCGCCTGTTCGAGACGGCGCTGAAGCGCCGCCGCCGCGGCTCGGTCATCCGCATCGAGTTCGACATGCTGATGCCGCCGGAGTTGCGCGACTTCGTCGCCGGCGAACTTGGCGTCTCGTCGAGCCGCATCAGCGTCTTGACCGGTCCGCTGGCGCTCAGCCAGATCTCGGAGATTGTCGCCGTCGCCCGCGATGACCTCAAATTCATGCCCTACAATCCGCGCTTTCCCGAGCGCATCCGCGAACATGGCGGCGACTGTTTCGCCGCCATCCGTGAGAAGGATATCGTCGTCCACCACCCTTACGAATCCTTCGACGTGGTGGTGCAGTTCCTGCGCCAGGCGATGGCCGATCCGGAAGTGGTGGCGATCAAGCAGACGCTCTACCGCACCTCCAACGACAGCCCGATCGTGCGCGCGCTGGTCGATGCCGCCGAGGCCGGCAAGTCGGTGACCGCACTTGTCGAGCTGAAGGCGCGCTTCGACGAGGAAGCCAATATCCGCTGGGCCCGCGATCTCGAGCGCGCCGGCGTCCAGGTGGTGTTCGGCTTCCTCGAGCTGAAGACCCACGCGAAAATGTCGCTGGTGGTGCGGCGCGAGGACGGCAAGCTGCGCAACTACGTGCATCTCGGCACCGGCAACTACCACCCGGTCACCGCGCGCATCTACACCGACCTGTCCTTCTTCACCACCGACCCGACGATCGCCCGCGACGTCGCCCAGCTGTTCAATTTCATCACCGGCTATGCCGAACCCGCCGAGGAGATGCGGCTGGCGATCTCGCCCTTCACGCTGCGCAAGCGCATCCTGAAGCACATCTCGGACGAGGTTCAGCATGCGCTGGAGGGCCGTCCGGCCCGCATCTGGATGAAGATGAATTCGCTCGTCGACCCGATCATCATCGACGCGCTCTACGACGCCAGCCGTGCCGGCGTGGAGATCGATCTGGTCGTGCGCGGCATCTGCTGCCTGCGGCCGCAGGTGCCCGGCCTGTCCGAGAACATCAGGGTAAAATCGATCGTCGGCCGCTTCCTCGAACACAGCCGCATCTACTGCTTTGGCAACGGCCATGGCCTGCCCTCGGACGGGGCGATCCTCTACATCTCCTCGGCCGACCTGATGCCGCGCAATCTCGACCGCCGCGTCGAGACCATGGTGCCGATCACCAATCCAACTGTGCATGAACAGGTGCTTGGCCAGATCATGCTGGGCAACATCATGGACAACCAGCAAAGTTTCGACGTATTGGCTGACGGAACCTCCCGGCGCGTCGTGCTAGAGGAGGGCGAGGAACCGTTCAACGCGCAGGAATATTTCATGACCAATCCGAGCCTTTCCGGACGGGGTGACGCGCTGAAGTCGCACGCGCCCAAGCGCATCGCACAGTTCAAGCGCCGCAAGAAGAACGCAGCGACCGGCGGATGATTTCAACATCCCAGGGCCGGCTCCAGGATCGCCGACCGCTGTCCATCATCGACATCGGATCGAACTCGATCCGTCTTGTCGTCTATGAGGGGCTGGCGCGCTCGCCGACCTTGCTGTTCAACGAAAAGATGCTGGCCGGCCTCGGCCGCGGCATCGTTTCGACCGGCAAGCTCGACCCCGAGGCGGTCACCCGCTCGATGGAGGAGTTCCGCCGCTTTCGCGCGCTGTCGAACCAGGCCGGCGCCGAGCACATGTATGTGCTGGCGACCGCCGCCGCCCGCGAGGCGGTGAACGGCCCCGACTTCATCCACCGCGCCGAGGACGTGCTGAAAACCGAGATCCGGGTGCTCTCCGGCCGCCAGGAGGCGCATTATTCCGCACTTGGCGTCATCTGCGGCTTCCATCCGGCCAATGGCGTTGCCGGCGACCTTGGCGGCGGCAGCCTGGAGCTGATCGACATCAATGGCGAGGCGATCGGCGACGGCATCACGCTGCCGCTCGGCGGCCTGCGCCTGCAGGACATGGCGAAGAACTCGCTAGCCCAGGCAGCAAAGATCGCGCGCGAGCACCTGGCACGGGCAAAGCTGCTCAAGGGTGGGCAGGGCAGGGCCTTCTATGCCGTCGGCGGCACCTGGCGAAACCTGGCCCGGCTGCACATGGAGATGACCAACTATCCGCTCGGCGTCATGCATCACTACGAGATCAGCGCCGACAGTGCCCAGAACTTCCTCAAGCAGGTGACGAAAGCCGAGATCGAGAAGGTCAAGGGCATCGAGGGCGTGTCCAAGAACCGCCGCTCGCTGCTGCCCTATGGCGCCGTCGTGCTGCAGGAGATCATGGCGGCGATGCAACCCTCGAAGATCGTCGTCTCGGCGCTCGGCGTGCGCGAGGGGTTTCTCTATTCGCTGCTGGACGAGGCCGAGAAGAAAGCCGATCCGCTGATCTCGGCGGCCGAGGAACTTGCCCGGCTGCGCTCGCGCTCGGTCACCCACGCGCATGAGCTGGTCGAATGGACCGGCAAGGCCTTCGCCGCCTTCGGCATCGACGAAACCGAGGACGAGGCGCGCTATCGCCAGGCGGCCTGCCTGCTGGCCGATATCGGCTGGCGCGCTCACCCCGAATATCGCGGCAAGCAGTCGCTCAACATCATTGCCCACGCCTCCTTCATCGGCGTCGACCATCCTGGCCGCGCCTTCCTGGCGCTGGTCGGCCTGTTCCGCCACGAGGGCGTGTTCAACGAAGCGGTCCCGGAAATCCGCGGGCTGGCGACGGCGCGCTATCTCGAGCGCGCCCGCTCCCTGGCGGCGATGCTGCGTGTCGTCTACCTGCTGACGGCGGCGATGCCGGGCGTCATGCCCAGGCTGAAATGGGAACCCCGCCCCAATGGCGGGCTGGCGCTGGTGTTGCCGGCCGCGCTCGCCGACCTCTACGGCGAGCGGCCGGCCGGGCGCCTGGCGCAACTGGCAAGGGTCACCGGACGCCGGCTGGTGCTGGCGGTCGAAGGCGGCCCCAGCGTTTCGGTGAAATAGCCCGTCAGATAGAATCAGGTGGCGTCAGCGCCGATCCCGAAGCTCCTTCCGTCGATCGCCCAGGCGCCGGCGCCGGCCATCGCCAGCGCCAGGAAGCCGCCAGCAATCGCAATGTCCTTCATCAGCATCTGCTGGTGCAGGAAGGCAAGCGTCGCGTCGTCGGCGCCCTGGCCGTAATGACCGATGAAGCCGGCGGCGATGCAGAAGGCGGCGAGCAGCAGCGCCGCGATCCGCGTCTGGAAGCCGACCAGGATCAAAAGCCCGGCGATCAGTTCGAACAGGCCGGTTCCCCAGGCGGCGAGCATCGGCAGCGGCAGGCCGAGACCTGCGAAATAGTCTGTCGTGCCGGAAATGTTGGCCAGCGCCTGGAAACCGGAGGGCACGAGCAAAGCGGCGAGCAACAGCCTGGACAAGAGAAGCAGCGCGTTGCGGGGCATGGAGACCTCCGTCGTCGTCGGCCGACTATCCCGACTTCCCGATCCTAGCAGGAATCGGTAATCCGGGCGCCTGGATCGACAACGAAAAAGCGGCGCGGAAAATTCCGCGCCGCTTCTGTCATGTATCCGGTAGGTGGTTCAGCCGCGCTTGGCGTCGACCGAATAGGCGCCGGCGCCCGAGGAAGCCAGCGCAATGAAGCCGCCGGCAATCGCCAGATTCTTCAAGAAGCTGATCATCTGCATCTGGTCGGCCCAATTCATATGGGCGACCAGCCCGGTGGCGACCGTGAAGACCGCCAGCACCCAGGCGACGATCCGGGTCTGGAAACCAACGAGGATGGCGAGGCCGCCGAGCAATTCGATGAGGCCGACGACAATGGCGGTTACGGTCGGCAGCGGCAGGCCGAGGCTGCCGAAATAGCCGGCGGTGCCGGCGATCGCGGTCAGCTTGCCGAAACCGGACAGGAGGAAGATTGCCGCAAGCAGAGCGCGGCCAAGCAGGATCGAGGTAGAGGCGTTGGAAGCAGCGCCGGAACCGGCGGCGGAAGTGTTGATGGACATGGTGACTCTCCAGGGGCTTGGGATGATGCCCCTCCAGATAGAGCAGCCCAACTGTTCACCAAAGATGTCGATCTGGCGACAGATCGTTCACAAGGTTACATCGGTGATACTAACTTACCCCGGATGCGTCATGTCCTCAGGCCGCACCAGCCGGTCATAGTCGGCCTCGCTGACCAGCCCGGTGGCCAGGGCTTCCTCGCGGAGCGTGGTGCCCTTCTTGTGCGCGGTCTTGGCGATCTTGGCGGCATTGTCGTAGCCGATGGTGGGCGCGAGCGCCGTCACCAGCATCAGCGAGCGGTCAAGCGCTGCCTTGATGTTGTCCTCACGTGCCTCGATGCCGACCACACAATTGTCGGTGAAGGAGACCGAGGCATCGGCGAGCAGCTGCACCGACTGCAGGAAATTGTAGGCCATCAGCGGATTGTAGACGTTGAGTTCGAAATGGCCCTGGCTGCCGGCGAAGGTGAGTGCGGCATTATTGCCGAACACCTGGACGCAGACCTGCGTCAGCGCCTCGCACTGGGTCGGGTTGACCTTGCCCGGCATGATCGAGGAGCCCGGCTCGTTTTCCGGTAACGACAGTTCGCCGAGGCCGGAACGCGGACCGGAGCCGAGGAATCGGATGTCGTTGGCGATCTTGAACAGCGCCGCGGCCGCCGCGTTGATGGCGCCGTGCGAGAACACCATGGAATCGTGGGCGGCGAGTGCCTCGAACTTGTTCGGCGCGGTGACGAAGCCGATGTCGGTGATGGCGGCGATGCGCTCCGCCACCTTCTCAGCGAAGCCGACCGGGGCGTTGAGGCCGGTGCCGACGGCGGTGCCGCCTTGCGCCAGTTCCTGCAGGCCGGGCAGCGTCATCTCGATGCGCTTGATCGACGAGGCGACCTGCGCCGCATAGCCCGAGAATTCCTGGCCCAGCGTCAGCGGCGTCGCGTCCTGCGTGTGCGTGCGGCCGATCTTGATGATGTGGGAGAACGCCTTGGTCTTGGCCTCGAGCGCTGCATGCAGGTGTTTCAGCGCCGGCAGCAGATCGTGGACGATGCGCTCGGCGCAGGCGATATGCATGGCCGTCGGATAGGTGTCGTTCGACGACTGGCTCATATTGACGTGGTCGTTCGGATGCACCGGCTTCTTCGAGCCCATAGTGCCGCCCAGAAGTTCGATCGCCCGGTTGGAGATCACCTCATTGGCGTTCATGTTGGACTGCGTGCCCGAGCCGGTCTGCCACACCACCAGCGGGAAGTGGTCGTTGAGCTTGCCGTCGATAACCTCTTGCGCCGCTTCGATGATCGCCTTGCCGATCGCCGGGTCGAGCCGCTTCAAATCCATGTTGGCTTCGGCCGCCGCCCGCTTGACGATGCCCAAGGCGCGGACGATCGAAGCCGGCTGCTTTTCCCAGCCTATCTTGAAATTGCCGAGCGAACGTTGCGCCTGCGCGCCCCAGTAACGGTCAGCGGCGACCTCGATGGGACCGAACGTATCGGTTTCGGTTCTGGTCTTCTCAGCGCTCACTGGAGGTCTCCGGTTCTCGAAATTCGGCAACGGCGTATCGCGTTGCACAAATCGCTTCAAGCGGAGATTGCGGGCGGTGGCGATGCAAATCGGTTGAAGGCGTGGGCGCTATCTTCCTTCTCCCCTTGTGGGAGAAGGTGGCCTCGCGAAGCGAGGTCGGATGAGGGGTGCTCCAGCTTGGCGTCGACAGCGATCCGTCCAACACCCCTCAACCGTCTCGGCGCTGCGCGCCGATCCACCTTCTCCCACAGGGGGAGAAGGTAAAGAATGCCTCTCACCCCAATGGCGGACCGACAATATCGATGCCGTTCTTCGCGCAGATCCGCGTCAGGGCCTCGATCATCTCTGGCGTAGGCTCCGATGCCGGCGGCAGGTCCGGCCGTTCGGCGGGACGGCTGGCCTGGCGCAGCATCGTTTCGAAATCGGAGCCGCGCGTGATGGTGAGGGTACGTGCACCTTCCGGGGATTCGACCCTGAACGTGTGCGGCAGGCCTTTCGGCGCGATCACGGTCTCGCCGGCGACGGCAATCCGCTCGCGGCCGTCGACGACGAAGCGCAGCCTTCCTTCCAGGATGTGAAACACCTCATCCTCATGCCGATGCACATGCAGCGGCGGGGACTCGCCGTAAGGCTTGAGATGCTCGACGACGCAGAGTCCGTCCTCGCCCTCGGCGGACGAAATCTGGATGGCGACGAGCGTGTTGTTGAACCAGAAGAGTTCCTTGCCTGCGATGGTCCGGTTGATCATTGTCATGACAGCTTCCCCTTGTGCTGGCGGTGCCGACGGAGCGGCGTCGGCAGCGACCTAACCAAGGATGGGCAGGCGACGGAAATCGAATGATCGTATGGGGCGAATTGATGGGATGAATTTGAACGCGCTCGATCTCAACCTCGTCAGGGTGCTGGACGCGCTTTTGCGCGAGAGAAGCGTGACGCGCGCCGGTGAGCAGATCGGCCTCAGCCAGCCTGCCGTCAGCGCGGCGCTCAACCGCCTGCGCCATGCCCTCAACGACCAACTTTTCGTGCGGCGCGGCAACGAGATGGTGCCGACGCCGCGCGCCGAAAGCCTGGCGGAGCCGGTTCGCGTGGCGCTGCGCGAGATCGAACGCGTCTTCCAGCCGGCGAAAGACTTCGATCCGGCCGGGCTGGAGCGAACCTTCACCTTCATGGGCGCGGATTTCTTCTCCATGCTTTTGATGCCGCCGCTGGCGGCGCGCATCGCGGCCGTGGCGCCCGGCGTGTCGTTCCGCTTTCTGGACAGCGCAAGCGGTGATGTCTCCAGGCTGCTCCAGGAGGATCAGATCGACGTGGCTCTGGAACGCCCGCTGGAGGTTTCCGACTGGGTCTCCAGTACGCCTCTCTTCGGCTCGCCCTTCGCCATCATCGCCGCGAAGGACAATGCCGCGATCAGGCAGGCGGGGATCGCCGAGGGCGAGCGCCTGCCGATCGACCTCTTCTGCCAACTGCCGCACGCCATCCGCTCCATCGATGGCTCGATGTCGGGATTTACCGACGAGGCGCTGGACAAGATCGGACGGACACGCCGCGTCAGTCTGGCGCTGCCGCACTTCCAAGCTGTCGCGCTGGCGGTAGCCCACGGGCTCTACCTGGCCGCGATTCCAAGGCAGTTCGCGGTGGTGGCGGCGAAGTCGCTGCCGATCGCCGTCTATGAAGCGCCGTTTCCCATTCCTTCACCTGCGGTGAGAATGTACTGGCACGCCCGTCACGATGATGAGGAGCCTCACCGCTGGATCCGCAGCCGGATTCTGGAAACCGTCGAGGCTCTTGGATTCCGTGACTTCGAGGGTGCCGAAAGCACAGGTTCGCAGGGCTAAAGCAATTCCAGCAAAAGTGTGTGGCGGCTTTCCGTCCGGAATTGCGCAAGAACAAATACTCACCCCGCCGTATAGCCGCCGTCGATCGCGAAAATCCCGCCGCTGGTCCACGCCGCCTCGTCGCTGGCCAGATACACGGCGATGCCGGCGAGATCGCTGGTCTGGCCGATGCGGCCGAGCGGATAGCTGCGCTCGACATAGGCTTTCAGTTCTGCCTGCGCTTCCGCCGGCAGGTTGACGATCGATTTGCGTCGCATGGCGGTATCGACCGTGCCAGGCGCGATCGCATTGACGCGGATGCCGCGCGGGCCGAGCTCGAAGGCCAGCGACTTTGTCAATGAGTTGAGAGCGCCTTTGGACAGCGAGTACAGGCTCGACGGTCGCTTCGGGATCATCTTGCTGGCGAAGTAGGACGAGATGTTGATGACGGAGGCGGCAGCAGTGAGATGCGGCAATAGCCGCTGTGTCAGGAAGAACGCCGCCGTCACATTGAGTGCGAAGGATTGCTGGAATTGCTCTTCTGTAACGCTATCGAAGGGCACCAGGAAGGCGACGCCAGCATTGTTGACGAGGACGTCGAGCGGCCGCCCCTGTTTCACATGCGCGGCCACCGCATCGATGCCGGCTGAGGTCGAAAGGTCGGCCGACAGGGTTTCGACCGTCGAGCCGTCCTTGCTTGAGGCAATCAGCGTCTGGCGCGCCGCCTCAAGCTTGCCGGCGTCGCGGCCGACGATCAGAACATCGGCGCCCTCGCGTGCGAATGCCTCAGAGATCGCCAGGCCGATCCCGTCCGAACCGCCGGTGACCAGCGCCCGTTTGCCGTGAAGTCTCATGGGATGCTCCTGCTTGTGCCATTGGCAAAGAGCATGCCGAACGGCTTGGGCGGTCAACCCAAGAGCCTATCCCGCAGTATGAACTTTATCCGGCCGAGGCCAGCCCGACGGCCGCGGGCCGTCGCATGGCGAGCCGCCCCGCAACATATTCTTTCACCTGACGGATCGCCTGTTCGCGCGAGACGCTGCCCGGCTGCAGGCCGAGCCGCAGCCACAGCCCGTCGATCAGCGCGGTGACGCCAAGCGCGATATCGTCGGCCTCTACGGACGATGCAAGACCGCGCAGACCGGACAACAGGTTCGAGCGCATGCGTGCATGTATGACCTTCTGAATGCGGGCGAGCTTGTCGTCGCGCGGCACCTCCGCGCAGAGCGAAAGCCAGGCGTGGCAGAGAGGTGGCAGGAACAGATGCTCCTCGAAATTGCCTTCGATAACCGCATCTAGGCGCTCCATCGGCGTCCGTGCCCGCCGAAGCCGCGCGATCACTGCGTGGCATAGGACTGCGTTCGCCTCGCGCATCGCGTGCTCGAACAACTCCTGCTTGTTGCGGAAATAATGCAGCACGATGCCTTTCGAGGCACCGGCTTGGGCCGCCACCTTTTCCAGCGTCGCGCCGGCTATGCCTTCACGTTCCAGCACCGCGAACGCCGCCTGCCGCAATTCCCTGCGCCTGATATCGCTGATGCGGCTGAGCTTCACCGGAGAATCCACCTGTTCGCGATTACAGATTGACATCCTTATCCGTTGAGATCAAGAATTGACCCATGGGGCAATTATTAGTCCGAACGGACAAAAGGAGACGTCGCATGCATCGCACTCTGGCAACCGGGGTCTGCCTGGCCGCACTGGCGCTGGCTTCTCATGCGGCTCGAGCGGCCGAGGCCGAGCAGTGCAGAGCGGTCCGCATGGCCGAACCTGGATGGAACGATCTGGCCTTCACCACTGGTGTCGCCAATGTTCTTTTCGGTGCGCTCGGCTATCAGCCGCAGAGCTCGGTGCTGGGCATCAACGTCATCTACGAAGGGATGAAGAACAACGATCTCGACCTGTTCCTGGGTTACTGGAACCCGGCCATGGTCACCTACTACGAACCCTACAAGAAGGACGGTTCGGTCGAGGACGTGCGCGTCAATCTGGAAGGGGCCAAATACACCTTCGCCGTCCCGACCTATGTCTGGGACGCCGGCGTCAAGGATTTTGCCGACCTGCACAAGTTCGCCGACAAGTTCGGAAAGAAGATGTATGGCATCGAGCCCGGCTCGAACCAGCTGATGATGGACGCCATCGCCGATCCGTCGCTCGGCCTCGATGGCTGGCAGGTCGTCGAGTCGAGCGAAGCCGGCATGCTGTCCGAGGTCGGCTACGAGATAAAGGAAAAGCAGTTCATCGTCTTCCAGGGCTGGGCCCCGCATCCGATGAACACCATGTACGACTTCAAGTACCTGACCGGCGGCGACAAGTTCTACGGCCCAAACCTTGGCGCGGCGACGGTCACCACGCAGGTGCGCAAGGGCTATCTCGAACAGTGCCCGAATGCCGCGCAGCTGCTGAGGAATCTCGCCTTCGACGTCGACTTCGAGAATGTCGGCATGGGCTATCTGATCAATGACGGCATGAAGCCCGAAGAGGCCGGACTGAAGGCGATCACCCTGAACAAGGGCCGTCTCGACGCCTGGCTCGCCGGCGTCACCACTTTCGACGGCAAGCCCGGCCTGGCTGCCGTGAAGGAAAAGCTCGGCCTGTGAGCTTCGTCGAATTCGAGGTCGAGCAGCAAGCCTGGGCAGGCCGCAAGCGAATGGCCGATGTCGATGGCCTCTCTGTGGCCTATGTCGAATTCCCCGGTGCCGAGCCGGCCTTGCTGCTGATCCATGGCTTCACCGACACCAGCCGCAGCTTTTCGCTGCTGGCGCCGCACCTTGCCGGACGCCGGCTGATCATTCCGGACTTGCGTGGCCACGGCGCTTCGCAGGCCGGATTGCGAGCCTTCCGGCCTGCCAGCTTCGCCGACGACATTGCCGGGCTGATCGGGCAGTTGCGGCTCGATCGGCCGGTCCTCGTCGGCCATTCGCTTGGTGCCATGGTGGCTATCGCGCTGGCCGCGCGGCATAGGAAGCTCATCGGCGGGCTGGTGGTCCTGGCCGGCACGTTGAAGCCCGATTTCGCGCCGGATCATCCGTTGGTCGCCGGCGTTCAGGCTCTGCGCGATCCGATCTCGCCGGCCGATCCTTTCTATGACTGGTGGCATGCCTGCCGGCCTGGTGTGCCCCAACCCTTTCTCGCCGGCATGGCGAAAGACGCCTCGACAATGCCGGTGGCGAGCTGGCGCGCGATCCTCGAAGAAATTCGTCGCACGAATCTGACAGACGCGGCGCGAGCTGTACAGGTGCGAACGCTGATCATCGCCGGTGCAGTCGACCCGCTGTTTGGCGAAGCGCATCAGCAAGCGCTGCGGCACTGTCTTCCGGGTTCCGACTTCATCCGCATCGAAGGCTGCGGCCATAATCCGCACTGGGAGGATCCGGCGCTTGTTGCCGCGGCCGTCACCGACAAGTTCAGGGCAGGGCTAGCTCAACAGCGATTGCGAGGTCGGTGAAAGCCGCAGGGTCTGCGTCGGTCTGGCGCGATTCGGTCCCGTTGCCCGGTGGAAGGTCCGCCACATCGGTGAAGCGGCCAGTGTCGCTTCATGATTTGCGTGCGCGTCGGCGCTGTCGAATCCCAAGGCGCTGATGAACACGTTTTCGCCTGATCGCACAGGCAAGCGCGGAAAGCTGTTTTCGGCGTGCTCGGTGACGAAGGTGCCGAGCAACCTTGCGCCGAGCGTCTCGATCAGCGGAACGGCCCGGGCCTCGAAGTTTTCGGCAAAGCCGGCCTCGGTGCCAGGCTGCAAATGATGTATCTTGATTGCAACAATGGCCTTCAAGCGGCTGTCATCGCTCGGTTTTTCCTGCTCAGACCCATCAGCTCTTCGCAAACCCGACAGGTCGAAGCCGGCGCCCGGCCATGCCGGTTTCAGCAGCAGCACGTCGTCGGAATCGATCATCGTGGCGTTGGCGGTTTCGCGGTGTACGGCCCATACCGGCCCGTCATAAAAGGTCGTCAGAGCTTGTTTCCGCGCATCCATGCCGTCAAAGCCGCGCATCCAGACGAACATGTCGGGCCGGTCGAGGTCGCGGAACTGGCCGATGATGGTCATGCCGGCCGCTTCCTGGCCCTCGATCAGACGGCTGTCGAAGACATCGATCAGCGTGTCGCGCCGGCCGGGTCTTAGCGTGTACTGCCGCAATTCGACCACGGGCGAGGCGAGCAGGCCGGCTGTCGCGGGGGCTTTCAGGGGCAGCTTCATCGCGCACGCTCCAAAACAGGATGATCGTCCTGTTTACAAAACAGACCGGTTGTCCTGTTTTGTCAATCTGCTATCGTTTGAAAATGTCAGCAGAGATTTCCGCTCGCCCAAGATCGCGGGCTCAAAAACGCACCAACGACCCCGAAGGCATGCGCAACAGGGTGCTCGATGTCGCGGAAGCGTCGTTTCAGGAGCGCGGTTATCACGCTTCCAGCATCGGCGACCTGATGGCAGCGGCCGGCGTCACCGGCGGCGCGCTGCATCACCATTTCCCGACCAAGAAGGCGCTGGCCCTGGCGGTGATCGAGGAGCGGGTGGCTGCCGCCGTCGAAGAAACCTGGATCGTGCCGGTGCAGGCGGCGGGCTCGGCCCGCGAGGGCATACGCGCCGTGTTCGAGACGGTGGTGGCGAAACTCGAGCAGCAAGGTTTCGTGCGCGGCTGTCAACTCAACAACCTGGCGCACGAATTGTCGCTCGCCGATCCGGATTTCCGCGTTGCCCTTGCCAGCATCTTTGCCGCCTGGCGCGAGGCGATCGCCGGCAAGGTCAGGACCGATCAGCAAACGGGCGAGGAACAGGGTACCGATCCGGATCGCTTCGCTGCCTTGGCGGTCGCCGCCTATTCCGGCGCCATGTCGATGGCCAAGACGGCGCAGGATGCCGGCCCACTGCGCGATTGCCTGGAGGCGTTGCAGAGGGCTGCGCCGTCACAGAGCGGACAGGCGGCGAGGCGACGTCGCAGGGTGCTGCTACGGCCGGGAAAGCCCTAGAACTGGAGGGGCAGAAGGGCGCCGCTCTATTTCGCCAGCGGTTTGATCGTCTCGTAAGCGTTCACCGATTCCGCGCTGGTGCCCTCGTCGTAGCGCCGGGCGAGAGCTGCCTGCAGATCTGGCGCATAGAGCGCAGTGAACGCATCCAGCGTCTCGCCGGCCCCATTCTTGAAGGTCTCTTTGACCGCCAGTACCTTGTATTTGCAGTCGCCCAGGCTGAACGTCTCCTTGCCCTTGACGACCAAAGTCAGCGTCTTGGTGTTCTTTGGCTGCTTGTTCGGCGCTAGCTCGACGAATTCGATCGTGCTCTTTGCCCCGGTCTTCAGCGGAAACAGTTTTCGCAGATCGGAAAACGGGATCAT
This sequence comes from Mesorhizobium sp. IMUNJ 23033, assembly GCF_044778005.1. Classification (NCBI taxonomy): domain Bacteria; kingdom Pseudomonadati; phylum Pseudomonadota; class Alphaproteobacteria; order Hyphomicrobiales; family Phyllobacteriaceae; genus Mesorhizobium; species Mesorhizobium sp. IMUNJ 23033. The sequence continues at coordinate 25,183 of NZ_JBJACT010000032.1, read as the reverse complement.
CGCCACCCGACCGGTATCACTGTCGCGAAACACCTCGATCAGGCCGTTGAATAGGAACTGCGTCTGCGGCGATTCGGATTCGTATTTGTTGGCGACGGCAACCATGCCGCCGGCCGTCGGGCGAAACTCGCTGCGGATGCCGGGCTTTTCCAGCACGAAGCCATCCCTGGCGGATTTCGCGTCGACGCAGTCGGCAGCATGGGCAACGCCCGCCGGCAGCAACGCCGCCAGCATCATCATCATGATCGGTGCAGCTTTCATGGCGTCCTCCTATGCCCGTGCAAGTTGAAGGGCCAAGACATGCCAGACCTGCGGCGCCATGTCGATGGATGGGCGCTGCACTGGACGGCCGGGCGCCGGCTGTGCTGAATTTCGGCGCATGATGAATCGCCTCCCGCCCCGCCTACCGTCCCGGCGCGATTTTTTGGCCCAGGCGCTGGGGGTTGCTGCCGCCAGTGCCTTTGTGCGTCCGGCGCTCGGCCAGACCGGGCAGCGCATCCAGCCCATCGACGCCACCTTCCTCTTCATCGCCGACGTCCATGCCTGTCGCATGGCGAGCGGCCTCAGCCCCAACTGCCAGCAGGAAGGCAAGACCGACGCCGCCTTGCTGCGCAACGTTGCAGCGCTGAACGGCCTCAGTGACAAGGACTGGCCGGCCGAGATCGACGGCGTCGCCACCGGCCTGCGCTCGGCTGGCAGCCGCATCGGCACGCCGCTCGGCCTCGTCGTCGGCGGCGACATCACCGACGACGGCGGCGGCCAGATCACCCAGCCCAGCGAAGGCACGCAGCTGCTGCAGTTCAGCCAGCGCTACCAGCAAGGGATCGGCCCCGACCGCGTCCACATGCCCGTCTATATCGGGCTCGGCAATCACGACCTCGACCAGAACGGGCCGCCGCATCATGTCGACTGGTACCGCCGCGAGATGCGCGACTATGTCGAAGTCAATCACCGCCCCGGCGTCTTCTTCAAGCCGCCGGTGCCGGCCACCGAATACGATGTCGACACCGACTGCTATTCCTGGGACTGGGGCGGCCTGCATCTTATCCAGACGCATCGTTTCGCCGGCGATACGGGCCACGGCGCCATCTCCAGCCTGCCATGGCTGAAGCAGGATCTGGCCACCTATGCCGGCGACGGCCGCCCGGTCATCCTGTTCCAGCATTACGGCTGGGATACTTTTTCGACCGAGAAATGGGATCCGACCAAGCGGACTTACGACAATGAGGGCGCCGGCGCGCCGCATTGGTGGAGCGAGAGTGACCGCCAGGCGCTGCTTTCGGCGCTGAAGGGCTACAATGTCATCGCCATTTTTCACGGCCATCAGCACGAGGTGCCGATGATCTACCAGCGCGACGGTCTCGACCTCATCAAGCCGAAGGCCGCCTATATGGGCGGCTTCGCGCTGGTGCGAGTGACCGATGACGGCATGGATGTCGTGCTGGGCGAGGCGACCGGCGACCATGGCGAGGTGATGTTCACCAACGCCTTCTCGAAGAGCCTGAGCTTCTGAGGCGTGCTGGCGGGACGGCGGCAGTTGTCGTATTTTCGGGATCGGCCCGGCTTCTCCCGGGCTAAGCAGGCAGGGTTGGCTGCGCAGGCAAGTCGGGAGAAACCATGGCTGAATTCACCCTCTTCATAGGCAACAAATGCTTTTCGTCCTGGTCGCTCCGGCCCTGGGTGGCGATGCGGCATCTGGAGATACCGTTCGAGGAGGGCTTCGTGCGCCTGCGCACGCCGGAAACCGCCGCCAACCTGGCCAAGGTGTCGCCGACTGGCATGGTACCGGTCCTGAATCACAAGCCGTTGAAGGGCGGGAGCAGGATCGTCTGGGAAACCCTTGCCATCCTTGAATATCTCGCCGACCTGTTTCCGGAGAAAAAACTCTGGCCCGATGACATCGGCACCCGCGCGCTGGCCCGCTCGGTGGCGACCGAGATGCATTCCGGCTTTCGTGAGGTCCGCTATGGCTGGCCGATGAATTTGCGCCGGCCCAAGGCGTATAAACCGCTCGACGCCGATGGCGAGGCACAGCGGGCGCGCATCGAAGCGATCTGGCGGCAATGCCGTGCCGAGTACGGCAAGGGCGGCCCGTTCCTGTTCGGCCATTTCACCGCGGCCGATGCCATGTATGCGCCGATCGTCACCCGCTTCGACACTTATGGCGGTGAGCTGGCGCCGGATACACGCGCCTATGTCGACGCCGTGCTTTCAACGCCGGCGATGCGGCACTGGTACGCGGAAGCCGCCAAGGAGACATGGCCGGAACCTGGCCCGCACGAACAGGACTGACCAGCAAAGCGTAGCCGCAGCAGGGGGCGCCTGACCCCATCCCGCAGCGGCGTTGTTGACGAGCAATCGCGATCGGCATAAATACGTAACCAAATGGATACGCATTATGCCGCAGGCTGATCCCGATCGTTCCGTTTTTCGCGCCATCGCCGATCCGACGCGCCGCGCCATCCTAGATCGTTTGCGGCGGGGCCCGGCGCCGGTCAACGAACTCGCCTCGGCCTTTTCGCAGAGCCGGCCGGCGATCTCCAAGCACCTCAGGATCCTGCGCGAATTGCGCGTCGTCTCCGAGCAGAAGCATGGCCGCGAGCGGCTCTACCGGCTGGAACCGGCGGAGCTGAAGGACGTCGCCGACTGGATCCTGCCCTATCGCGATTTCTGGCAGGCAAGCCTCGGCAATCTGAAATCCTATCTGGAGAACGAATGATGGCCAGCAGCGACGGACCGCGTGCGGTCGCCGACGTCTCGGTGGGCACCATCCTTGCCACAGTGACGATCGCCGTGCCGCCGGAACGGGTGTTTCGGGCGCTGACCGCCGAGGACCAGATCCCGCTCTGGTGGGGCTCGGACGCGCTCTACCGGACGACCAGGCACACCGCCGATGTCAGGCCGGGCGGCGCCTGGTATTCGCAAGGCAAGGGCGCCGACGGCCATGAATTCCACGTCCAGGGCGAGTATCTCGAAGTCGAGCCGCCGCATCGTCTGGTGATGACCTGGAAGGCGCCGTGGGACGGCGACAATGTCACGACCGTCACCTACACGCTCGAAGCGGTCGAGACTGGAACGCGGCTGACGCTGCGCCACGAAGGCTTTGGCGCACGTCAGGACGCATGCCGCGATCATGGCTCCGGCTGGGAGCGAGTGCTCGGCTGGCTGAATGCATTCCTTGCCGCCGAAGCTGGCATCAAGTCGCCAAGCATATTCCACTGTCGGATGATCCCGCCGCGCCCGGATTTCGCCTTTACCTTGACCGAGGAGGAGAGGGCGCTGATGGACCGGCATGCCGACTATCTGCGCGGCAAGCTGGCCGAGGGCACCATGATGCTGGCTGGTCCGGTTGCCGACCCGGCCGGGCCCTGGGGCCTCGCCATCCTGCGCGTCGGCACCGAGGCCGAGGCAAGGGCGTTGACCGATGCCGACCCGGTGGTGCGTTCGGGGCAGGGCTTTCGCTACGAAATCCTGCCGCTGATGTCAGCGATCATGTGACGTCCCCAAATACAAGAACGCCCCTCGCGCCTTTTATCGCGCGGGAGGCGTCCTTTTTTTGCCAGCCTTTCCAAGATTGCTCTCATGAACTGCTGACCATATCCAAATGCGCGGATGCCAGGATGGTTCCGCCCGTTGCGATTTTTTTTTCGATCTGGCGCTTGGCGGATTTTTTTGCATCCCGGACGCAACGGGAAGGGGCTTCGTCGTGCCTTGCCCGGCAGCCATGCGGCGTTTCGGCTGTCGTCGCCAAAACAAGAAATTTGACATGGCGGCAAAAGAAGTCTACTAGAAGTTTGTCGATATTTGTTTGCCCGACTTTTGTTATCCGCGCGCAATGCGCGCCTTTGACGAACTTCCTCCCATCAAAAATCGAGACAAACGCTGTTGTGCATTCGCACGACGGTGAACGAATATTTGCCATGGAAAGGGTTCGTTATGAGCACTGGCACAGTAAAATGGTTCAACGCCACCAAGGGCTTTGGCTTTATTCAGCCTGACGACGGTTCGGCCGACGTTTTCGTCCATGTTTCGGCCGTCGAGCGTGCCGGAATGCGCACCATCGTCGAAGGCCAGAAGCTTGGCTACGAGATGGTCCGCGACAACAAGTCGGGCAAGATGTCCGCCGATCAGCTTCAGGCTGCCTAAAACGGAATTCAGCCTTCCCGGTGACCACGGATGTACTGGCATCGGTAGATGGCGAAGGAAGGTCAGGCGAATGCCTGGCCTTTTCGTTTCTGGCTGTGAATTGTGCGCCGCAGGTCCCTTGGTATGTGCTAAGCACCTCGCGCCAACGTGGATCCCCAGAACCAGGAAGAAGAAGATGTCCCTCACTTCAAAGACATCAGGCGATCAGGCCGAGTCGCTTTTCAGCAAGACCCGGACGCAGTCGATGTCGCTCAATCGCATCATCTCCGAACGGGATGCCGTCAGCGATGCCCGGGAAGCCAAGACCGCGCGGCTGCGCGAACTGCGCCTGGAAAAAGAGGCCGACGACAGAGCGGCTGCTCTCGCTCAGGCCAGCATGCTGAAGCGCGCGGGCAAACGCTGATGGCCACCAAGCGCGTGCCGCCAACGCCGATCGCCGGCGACGCGACCATTGCCGACATGGTCGAACTTCTCGACAAGCCGGTCGAATTTGTCCGGCGCGTGCTGGAGAAGCTGGAGCGTTGCAAGCGCGCCCATGGCGATGCGCAGGTGCGCGTCGGTGTGCGCGGCCGCGCCGAAGCCCCGAACTATCTGATCGAATATGTGCGCGAGGACACCAAGACGCGCGAGCGGGTGACCCATCAGGATGCCGCCTATAGCGGCAGTACGCATCGCGAACTGGCGCCGCATCACATCGAGGACGCCAGGAACTGGTCGCCCGAGGAAATGAACATCACGGCGGTGTCGGCGCTGATCGGCCGCCTTCGCAATCCGCGCGCGCCGTCATCGCGTTTCTCTGACGAGGACTGACATGGCCATAAAATTTTCCGCCAAGGATCAGCCGGCAGCGCCGGCCGCCACCGCCAAGCCGGCCAAGCCGGCTGCCGCGCCGAAGGCTGACGAACCGGTCGCAACCGATCTGTTCAAGTCGCCAGCGGATGCGGCCCGGAAGACGACCAAGAAGAAATAGCGCCTTGCCGCGAAATGCCGACCGCGATCCTGTCGCGCCGGGCCTGCTTGCCCTGGCGGCAGCCGCAGACTTTTCGCCGCTAGAGCAAGGGGCCGGTGCGGCCCTGTTCGACTGCCAGGCCTGCGGCGCCTGCTGCTCCTATTCAGCCGAATGGCCGCGCTTTTCCACCGAGGACGATGCGCAGCTCGACCGCATTCCGCAGAAATTCGTCTCGACCGATCTGTCCGGCATGCGTTGCGACGGCGTACGCTGTTCGGCTCTGTCCGGCGAGGTCGGCAAACATACCGCTTGCGGCATCTATGACGTCCGCCCCGACGTCTGCCGCGCCTGCATGCCCGGCGGCGACGACTGCCTGATGGCGCGCAAGGCGCACGGGCTGCCGCTGTAGGGCTGTCGGTTCCTCGCCCCACGCGGATATGGCGGGGCAATGGCTGCGGTTCTACATGGCAGGCCTTGCCTGGAATGCAAGTCCTTGCCATATAGCGCTCGGGAATGGTGTCTCCCTGATAACCGCGCTGATGCTGATGACGCCTGCTGACGAACGCCCTTCGGGCGCGCAGGAGGCTGTCATGGGATTTTTCGTCGTGTTCATCGGATCAGGTATCGGTGGCGCTCTCCGCTACGGCGTCGGGCTTCTGTCCCTGCGACTGCTCGGTGCCAACTTTCCCTTCGGAACGCTTTCCATCAACATCGTCGGATCGGCCTTGATGGGCCTTGTCGTTAGCCTGTTCGCATTGCTCGAGATCGGCGGGGACGACGTCAGGTTGTTCCTGACGACAGGTATCATCGGCGGCTTTACGACCTTCTCGACCTTCTCGCTCGACGCCGTGACGCTGTGGGAACGCGGCCAGCATCTGGCAGCCATCGGATACATAGTCGCCAGTGTGACACTGTCGTTGACGGCTTTGGCGGCAGTTCTCCTGCTTATGCGCCGCTGATCGATTTTCGACGCGCTTGCGAACCGCGACAGCGTGAGCGCATCGGCGTGAGCCCACAGCTTGTGTAGAGCGCCCTTGCCCGGTACCTTGCCGCCGGGCCGGGTGCCGGAGGAGCAAGTCGTGAGCATCGAATTCCTGTTGACGTCGCTGATCGTCGTGGCCTCGCCCGGCACCGGCGTTCTCTACACGCTAAGCGCCGGCCTGTCGCGCGGGGCGCGTGCCTCGATCATCGCCGCCTTCGGCTGCACACTGGGCATCATCCCGCATATGGCGGCCGCCATCACCGGTCTTGCCGCGCTGCTGCACACCAGCGCCATCGCCTTCGAGACGCTAAAGTATCTCGGCGTCGCCTATCTGCTCTATATGGCCTGGAACACGCTGAAGGAGAGGGGCGGCCTGAGCGTCGACCAGGACGTCGCACCGCGCTCGGCCGGCAAGGTCATCACCTCCGGCATCCTGATCAACATCCTCAACCCGAAACTGTCGATCTTCTTCTTCGCCTTCCTGCCGCAATTCGTCAGCACCACCGAACCGCACGCGCTGTCGAAGATGCTGGAACTGTCGAGCGTCTTCATGCTGCTCACCTTCGTCGTGTTCGTCGGCTACGGAATCTTCGCCGCCTCGATCCGTAGCCACGTCGTGTCGCGGCCGAGGGTGCTGACCTGGATGCGTCGCACCTTCGCCGGCGCCTTCGTCATGCTCGGCGCCAAGCTGGCGCTGGCGGACCGGTAGGCGTCTGTTCGCGGGCTTTGTCGCCTGCATACAAGATGGCAATGAGAAGGCGAGCCAAGGCCCGCCTTCATCTGCTGTTCAGCCGGTAAGGTTGCTAGTTTGCGCCGCCGAGCGCCTGCAATTTCTCGCAGAACGGGGCATACGGCTTGCTCATTGCCGCATCCTGGCATTCCTTCATCATCATGGCCTGGTCGTCCTTGGACATCGCTGCCCAAGCAGCCTTCATCTCGTCATCGGACTTCATCGTCTTCATGCCCGAATCGGTGAAGAACGGTTCCATCATCTTGGGCGAGTCGAGTGCCCCGGCAAATACCGTGCCGCTGAGGACGGTCAATACGAGTGCTCCAAAGCAGGCGGTTCTGATGTTCATGACATTAGTCCTCCCTATGCTCTTTCTCGATCGTCGGATGGCGGTCGGGGGTGCCCAATTTCTAGCACAAGTTGACCTATGTTAGGAGTGTCTTATATGGGGGTGGTCGATCTATCCTTTGACGTAGCCCATCGCCTCGACGATCAGCCCGTCCTCGACGCGCATCAAATTGACGCCGCGCAGCGAATTGCCGTCGGCCATGAAATAGCGCCAGCGGATCGTTGCCCGATTGCCGGCGACGAAAGTCTCCTCGATCTCGAAGCGCGTGCCCGGCTGCGTGGCGATCGTCGACCACAGTCCGACGCATGCCGCCTTGCCGGCATGGCGCGCGCCGTCCGGCGCCGGCACCGTGTTTTCGATCACGCAATCCTCGGCCACCAGTTCGGCAAGTGCCGACGGGTCATGCCGTTGGAACACGTCGTTGAAGCGCCGCATGATCTCGGCCGTCTGGCGGGACAGATCATTCGCGGCGATGTCCATGACAGGCTCGTATGTCATCGTCATTCTCCTGATTTCATTGATGCTCGACGGCGTCGACGAGCACGGCCTTGAGGGTGATGTCGGCCACGCCGGCAAGCGCGCGCGAGACCAGGCATGTCGTCTTGGCAGACTGCGCTAGCCGCTCGAATTCCTCCGGCGCAAGTTCCGCGACCTCCGCCTGCGTTTCGAGCTCGATGCGGGTGATCGTCGGCCCGGCCGCGGTCGCGCCGAGATGCACTTTCGCCGTGGTCCGGATATTCCGGGGGATATGACCCTCCCGGCCGAGAATGGCGCTCAGCGCCATCGAGAAGCAGCCGGCATGGGCCGCTGCGATCAGTTCTTCCGGATTGGTGCCCGGACCATTTTCGAAACGCGACGGGAAGGAGTAGGCGCCCTCGAAGACGCCGCTGCCCAGCCGAAGCCGGCCCGAACCTTCCTTCAGCGCACCTTGCCACTCGGCCGAAGCTTCACGAATTGTCATTGGTTCCTCCATGAGTTCGATTGAAAAATGCACATATGTAGACCGATCTACATATTATGTAGACCGATTGTCATATTAGTAACAAGGCCTATAATGGCTCTCTCCTGACAGAGGCTGACATGGCGAACGACACCCGCACCCGCATGATCGAGGCAACGGCGCAGCTGATTGGGCAGCGCGGCTATCACGGCACCTCGCTCAACGACATACTGAGCGCCAGCGGCGCACCGCGCGGTTCGCTCTATTTCCATTTTCCGGGCGGCAAGGACCAATTGGTCATCGAGGTGACGCGCGACAGCATCGCCAAAGTGACCGAAAGGCTGGGCGAGGACCTTGCCGCCGAAACGAGCCCGGCGGTGGCCGTCCATCACATCTACCAGTCGGTTGCCCGCATGCTGGAGGACAATGAATTCACGCTCGGCTGCCCGATCGCGCCCCTTGTGCTGGATTCACCGGCGAACGTGCCGGAACTGGCCGAACTGTGCCGCTCGGCCTTCGAGCAGTGGATCGGCCTGCTGCGGCAGGCCTTCGTCAGGGCAGGGGTGCCCGAACGCCGTGCGCATGCCTTGGCGTTGCTGGTCGAATCCTCGCTGGAAGGGCTGATGGTGATTGCGCGCGCCACCCGTGATCGCGCCCCGCTGCTGGCCGTGGCCGACGAAGTCGCGGCGCTGGTCGAGTCGGCCGTGCTGGCCGGCGAAGCGCGGCAACGTGCGGAGGCCGCCGTCTGAGGCGTGAGTCCAGGGCGTCTGTTTCCGACCGGAACTTCGCAAAAACAAACGGTTAGAACGGTTTCGTGATTCTAGCGCTGAGCTCAAACAGAACGATAGGCCACATCCTGATTCGATCGGGATCGGATGGGCCCTAAGTCCCCTGGTTGGGAAAGCAGGCCTGCACTGAGGGCCGGACCATTGGCCAGCGCGGTCAGGAAGTTCGGTTTTTGGCCAGGTATGCATCTCTGCGCGCGCTCACAGTCGGCCAGTGCGGTAGAACGTCGCCATGAAAAAGGGCGGCATTGCTGCCGCCCTTTTCGTAAGCCTAGCGAGTTGGCTGGATTAGAAGTCCATGCCGCCACTCAAGCCCGCTTGCGGGCTTGAGCATTGTTAGTTGATGGGCGTGCTTTAATGGACTTCTTAGAAGTCCATGCCGCCCATGCCGCCCATGCCGCCGCCGCCCATGCCGGCAGGCATGCCGCCGCCAGCCGACTCCTTCTTCGGAGCCTCGGCGATCATGGCTTCGGTGGTTACCAGCAGGCCGGCGACCGAGGCCGCATCCTGCAGAGCCGTACGAACGACCTTGACCGGATCGACGATACCCATGGCGATCATGTCGCCATATTCGCCGGTCTGGGCGTTGTAGCCGAAGGTCGCGCCCTTGTTGTCGAGGATCTTGCCGGCAACGATCGAAGCTTCCGCACCGGCGTTGGCCGCGATCTGGCGGGCCGGAGCCTGCAGCGCACGACGCACGATGTTGATGCCGGCGGCCTGGTCGGAGTTGGCGCCGGTGGCCTTGAGGTTGGCCGAAGCGCGCAGCAGGGCCACGCCACCGCCAGCGACAATGCCTTCTTCCACGGCCGCGCGGGTCGCGTTGAGGGCGTCATCGACGCGGTCCTTCTTTTCCTTGACTTCGACTTCCGTCGCACCGCCGACGCGGATCACCGCAACGCCGCCCGCGAGCTTCGCGAGACGTTCCTGCAGCTTCTCCTTGTCGTAGTCCGAGGTGGTCTCCTCGATCTGCTGCTTGATCTGGGCGACGCGGCCCTGGATCTCGGCCTTCTTGCCGGCGCCGTCGACGATGGTGGTGTTCTCCTTGGAGATCGACACCTTCTTGGCGCGGCCGAGCATGTTGAGGCCGACATTCTCGAGCTTGATGCCGAGGTCTTCCGAGATGACCTGGCCACCGGTGAGGATGGCGATGTCTTCCAGCATGGCCTTGCGGCGATCACCGAAGCCCGGCGCCTTGACGGCGGCGATCTTCAGGCCGCCACGCAGCTTGTTGACGACCAGCGTGGCCAGAGCCTCGCCTTCGACGTCTTCCGAGATGATGAGCAGCGGCTTGGAGGTCTGCACGACGGCCTCGAGGACCGGCAGCATCGCCTGTAGGTTGGAGAGCTTCTTCTCGTGGAGCAGGATGTAGGCGTCCTCGAGATCGGCAACCATCTTGTCGGCGTTGGTGACGAAGTAGGGCGACAGGTAGCCGCGGTCGAACTGCATGCCTTCGACGACTTCGAGTTCGGTCTCGGCGGTCTTGGCTTCCTCGACCGTGATGACGCCCTCGTTGCCGACCTTCTGCATCGCTTCGGCGATCATGGCGCCGACCGACTCGTCGCCATTGGCCGAGATCGTGCCGACCTGGGCGACTTCCTCGGAGGTCTTGATCTTCTTGGCGGCCTTGCCGAGCGCCACGACGACTTCGGTGACGGCGAGGTCGATGCCGCGCTTCAGGTCCATCGGGTTCATGCCGGCGGCAACCGCCTTGTGACCTTCCTGGACGATCGACTGCGCGAGAACCGTCGCGGTCGTGGTGCCGTCGCCGGCGATGTCGTTGGTCTTCGAAGCAACTTCGCGGACCATCTGCGCGCCCATGTTCTCGAACTTGTCCTCAAGTTCGATTTCCTTGGCGACGGTGACGCCGTCCTTGGTGATGCGCGGGGCGCCGAACGACTTGTCGATGACGACGTTGCGGCCCTTGGGGCCGAGCGTGACCTTCACCGCGTCGGCGAGGATGTTGACGCCGCGCAGCATGCGCTCACGGGCGTCGCGGGAGAATTTTACTTCTTTGGCAGCCATGTTTAGCTCCTGGCAGGGGCTTTGATCGAGCCCGCAGATTTAGATGACGGTGAGGCCGATATTCAGCCGATGATGCCCATGATGTCGGATTCCTTCATGATCAGAAGGTCTTCGCCATTGAGCTTGACTTCGGTGCCCGACCACTTGCCGAACAGGATGCGGTCGCCAGCCTTGACGTCCAGGGGGACGAGCTTGCCGGCTTCGTCGCGGGCGCCGGAACCGACGGCGATGATCTCGCCTTCCTGCGGCTTTTCCTTCGCCGTATCCGGGATGATGATCCCGCCGGCCGTCTTGGATTCGGATTCAACCCGGCGAACGACCACGCGGTCATGAAGCGGGCGGAACTTCGACTTTGCCATTTTTTCTTCCTCGAAATGAGAACGGTGAGAACTGTTCCTCCGTCCGGCGAAGCCGGACAAACCAAGCCCGGCAGCGCCGGACCCTTGGTTAGCACTCACCAATGGCGAGTGCTAACGTGCCGGTGAAATAGGCTGCTGGCTGGCGAGAGTCAAGGCGCGCGAGAGGGCGCAATGGCGCGAAATTTTGTTTGAGCAGTCGCCCGGTTTTGGAACGCGCCGATTGCTATTGGCTTTGGCCACGAAAAATGCCCGCTGCGCCGCCCAGGATCGGCGTGGGAAGATGAGGTGCCTGGCTAAATGTTCATGCCGCCCGACACTTCGATGCGTTGGGCGTTGACCCAGCGGCTGTCGTCCGACAGCAGCGAGGCGATCATCGGGCCGATATCGTCGGGCACGCCGGCGCGGCCGAGCGCGGTGACGCCTGCCACCATGCGGTTGATCTCGGCGTCGTCGCGCACATGGCCGCCGTTGAAGTCGGTTGCGATCGCGCCGGGTGCTACCGTGTTGGCGGTGATGTGGCGGGCGCCGAGTTCCTTGGCGAGATAGCGCGTGAACACCTCGATGCCGCCCTTCATCATCGCATAAGCAGATGAGCCGGGGACCGAGAAGCGCGCCAACCCGCTCGACACATTGATGATGCGGCCACCATCCGCGATCAGCGGCAGCAGCGCCTGGGTGAGGAAGAATACGCCCTTGAGGTGGATGTTCACCAGCGTGTCGAATTCCTCTTCGGTCGTCTCGGCGATGGTCTTGCGCAGGCCGGTGCCGGCATTGTTGACGAGGAAGTCGAACTGGTCGCGCTGCCAGGTCTCGCGCAGCGTGCGCTCCAGCACCTCGACGAAGGCCGGGAAGGTTGCGACCGTGCCCGTATCGAGTTGCAGCGCCGCGGCGCGGCCGCCCGCCGCCTCGATCTCCGCGACGGCCGCCTGGGCCTCATCCGCGCGGGAGCGGTAGGTAATCACCAGGTCGACGCCCTTGCGGGCGAGGCTGAGCGCGGTGTTGCGTCCCAATCCACGGCTGCCGCCGGTGATCAGGGCTATCGGGCGATTGGTCTTGGTCATGGTCGTCTCCATCGATTTGCGATGGCATCTATTTATTCTCCCGTCTGGCGGATATAATCAGGCAATAAATGCCTTCTCTATTCAAAAAAGACGAACAATCGAAAAAAATGGACAAGCTCGATAGCATGCGCCTGTTCACCCGCGTCGTGGAGCGGCGCAGCTTCACGGCCGCCGCCGCCGATCTCGGATTGCCGCGCTCCACCGCTACCTCCGCGATCAAGCAACTCGAGGAACGATTGGGCGTGCAACTCCTGCGGCGGACCACCCGCCACGTCACCACGACACTCGATGGCGAGGCCTATTATCAGCGCTGCACCGGCATCCTGGCCGACATCGAGGATGCCGAAGGCGGCTTCGGCGCGAACGAGGTTCGGGGGCGGCTGCGCGTCGACGTCAACGGCCATATGGCGCGCACCTTCATCCTGCCGGAGCTGCCGGCGCTGCTCGCCCGCCATCCGGGTCTGACCGTGCACATAGGCGAGGGGGATCGTCTGGTGGATCTGGTGCGCGAAGGCGTCGACTGCGTGATCCGCGCCGGCGTGCTTCCCGACAGCGACATGATCGTGCGCCGGCTGGGCACCGCGCGCGAGATCACCGTCGCCAGCCCCGCCTATCTCGAGCGCCACGGCGTGCCGCGCTCTCTCGACGATCTTGCCGGGCACAGGACGATCGGTTTTGTCTCCTCGCGCACCGGACAGGTAATGCCGTTGGAGTTCATGGTCGACGGCAAGGTCCGCGAGATCGTCCTGCCGTCGCTGGTCACCGTGGCCAATTCCGACACCAGCGCCACTCTGGTGCGGCTCGGCTTCGGCCTCTACCAGGCACCGCGGCTTCGTTTCGCCGAGGATCTTGCCGCGGGCAGGCTGGTCGAGGTGCTCTCCGACTACCCGCCGACAGCGACACCGATTTCGGTTCTCTATCCGCGCAGCCGGCAGTTGTCGCCGCGGGTCAGGGTGTTCGTCGACTGGCTGGTCGAGATCTTGGCGCCGAAGCTGGATCCCTGAGGTCGATCAAAGAAACAGCCGTAACTGCGCGTGAATGATCGACCGGTAATCATCAATCGTCCGCCGCCCTTCCTCCCCGTCCTGCGTCAGCGCCAGCCGCACCACCCCGCCGGCAAGCTGGAAGATCAGGAAGACCACGCGCCCGAACTGCTTGCGCTTTTCCGGATCGATGAGCGGGCCGACATGGTCGCAGAACATCCTCGCCTGCTGCCTTGTCTCGGCGATGTCGAGATTCTGCAACGCCTTGTCGGCCTGGATCGCATTCTGCAGATCCTGGATGGCGGGGTCTTCGGCGACGCGCTCATAATAATCGTCGAGCAGGCGGTCGGCCGCCGCCGTCACGTCGTCCAGCCCACGGATCTCCGCGATGATCGCACCGAAGCGGGCGCGGCTGACCTCGGAGAAGCGCTCGTAGAGCATCGCCAGGATCGCCGATTTGTTGGGAAAATAGTGATAGACGGTGGCGATCGGCCCGCCGGCCAGCGCCCCCACTTCCTTCATCGTGACGGCGTCGATGCCCTTCTCGCCGATCAGCCGCATGGTCGTCGACAGGATGGCGTCGATGCGCTCGCGGCTGCGCTCCTGCTTGGGCAGGCGCCGGGGCCTGGTCACCATTCCCCTTGCTTCCACTACATCGACCCTTTCCGACAGGTCCGAATTTCAGGTTGACAAGAAACATGATTAACTATCAGTTTCCAGAAATGCTGACAGATTGTCAGTTTTTTCGCCGTGCGGCAAGGACGTTGGGGGAGGCACCTTTGGCATCGAATGCCGGACATCAGGGGAATGGCGATTGGCTGGTCGGCAATCCGACCGGCGCCGAGCTTGCCTCGGCCCTGTGGATCGGTTCGGTCGGCCTGCTCATCCTCGGGCTCCAGCCGGTGCTGCTCGGCGCCCTCTACACCGAGGGCCATGTCAGCGGCGACGAACTTGCTTTGGTCGCCACGGCGGAGATGATTGCCATTGCCGTCGGCTCAGGCGTCGTGGCGATGCTGCTTGCAGCCCGCAACATGCGCTGGAAAAGCGCTGTCCTGCTGATCCTGCTGGCGCTGGCCAATTGGTGGACGGCCTATGCAGTCAGCCCGAATTCGCTGATCGCCACACGCGCCGTGGCCGGGCTCGCCGAGGGCGGCCTGGTGGCGGTCGCCACCGAGCTCATCGCCCGCTCGCGGCGGGCCGAACGCATCGGCGGCTATTTCGTCACCATCCAGACGCTCATGCAATGCGCGTTGGCGCTGTTGCTTGCCCTCTATGTGATTCCGGCTGCCGGGTCGGCCGGCGGCTTCATTGCGCTGGCCCTGGTTTGCCTGGCGTCCCTGGCGATCGCCTGGAAGGTGCCAGGCGACTATGCCGACCTGCCCAAGGAAGAGCACCTGGCCAATGTGCTGACGGTCCCTTCGATGACCGCGCTCCTGTCGGTCTTCTGCTACTTCATGTTCTTCGGCGCGGTCTGGGCTTTTCTGGAGCCGCTTGGCGCGCAGTACGGCATCGATGGACGCACCGTCGGCCTGATCGTCTCGGCCAGCCTCGCGGTTCAGGTTCTGGGCGCGATGACGGCGACCGTGTTCGAGGCGCGCATCGACTATCGCCTTGCGATCGCGGCGATCGGCGCTGTCGCGCTTGTCAGCTCGCTGGTGCTCGCCGGCGGACCGGGCCTGACGACCTTCTGGGTCGCGGCTTTGGTCATGGGCTTCATCCTCCTGTTCATCGTGCCCTACCAGATCCGGCTGGCGATTACCGCGGATGAGACGCGCACGGCCGTGCTGCTGGTGCCGGCCGCACAGCTCTTCGGCCTGGCCATCGGCCCGATCGCGGCATCGCTGCTTATCGAAGGCAAGGATTTTCGCCCGGTGCCGGAATTCGCCGCCGCCAGCGCGCTTGCCAGCGTGGTACTGCTCGGCCTGTTCGTCCTCGTGTCGCGGCGCCGCCGCGTAGCAGCATGATCCCGAAAAGTGGAAACCGGTTTTCGGAAGAGATCATGCTCCAACAAAAGGCCTGAGGAGGAGGAGGCGCCATGTCGAACAGTTGGAGCAACTGGTCCGGCTTCGTCCGCGCCGACCCAAAACTGATCGCCACCCCGTCCGACACGAATGAGCTCGCCGATCTGGTGCGCACCGCGCCCGGCCCGCTGCGTGTCGTCGGCGCCGGCCATTCCTTCACCCCGCTGGTGAAGTCCGAAGGCACGATTGTCTCGCTGGAGAAGATCGAAGGGCTGGTGTCGCATGATGCGGCAAAACATCAGGCACGCGTGCGGACAGGGACCAGGCTCGGCCCGCTGATGCACCTGCTGCAAGGCATCGGCCAGGGCCTGCCCAACATGGGCGACATCGACCGCCAGGCAATCGGCGGCGCGCTCGGCACCGCCACCCATGGCTCCGGGCCGACGCTCGGCGCCTATCACACGCAACTGGAGACGGTGCAGATTGTCGACGGGCTGGGCAAGCTGCGCGAATACTCCAGGTCAGGGGATCAGGAGACGATCCAGGCCATTGGCGTCGCGCTCGGTGCCTTCGGCGTCTTGACCGAGGTGACATTGAACAACATCGCCAGCTATCGGCTACGTCGCCGCAAATCGGTGCTGCCGATCGCCGACATGTTGCGCGACTTCGAGACGATGATGCGCGCGCATCGCTCGGCCGAGTTCTACTACATTCCGTTTTCCGGCTATGCGCAGTTCATCGCCAGCGATCTGAGCGATACAGCGACGACGCCACGGCCGACCGAGGACGACGAGGCAGGCCTTCGGACCCTGCGCCGACTGCGCACCGCGCTCCGCTGGCTGCCGTCGATGCGCCGCCGGCTGATCCTGGGCGCCATCGCCAAACTGCCGGCCGAGGACTACGTGCAGGACTGGCTCAACGTCTATGCCAGCGACCGGCAAACCCGGTTCAACGAGATGGAATATCATCTGCCCTTCGAGGAGGGCCCAAAGGCGCTGGCCGAAATCATCGAACTGACCGAGAAGCGCTTTCCCGAAATCTATTTCCCGATGGAGGTGCGCTCGGTGGCAGCAGACGAATTCTGGCTGTCACCGTTCTACAAAAGGCCGACCTGTTCGATCGCCATCCACCACGATGCCGCGAACGATCCGCTGCCGTTCATGCGGGCGGCCGAGCCGATCTTCTTGAAATACGGCGGCAGGCCGCATTGGGGCAAGATGCACAGCCTGAAGGCGGCGGATTTCAAGAAACTCTATCCGCGCTGGGACGAGGCGATGGCAGTGCGCCGCGACATCGATCCGCAAAACCGCTTCGTCTCGCCCTATATGGCCAGCGTGTTCGGCATCGAGACATGAGCGCCTATTTCGCCGTGCTGTCGGACGCGCTGAAGGAGGCCGGCATTTTCCAGCCGTGCCTGCTGCTCGACCGCGACAGGCTGGACGACAACATCGCGCTGGTAAAGGAGCGACTGGACCCCGGCCTTGCCGTGCGGCTGGTCGACAAATCGCTGGCTTGCGTGCCGTTGCTGTCGCACATCGCCAAGGCGCTCGGCACCCATCGCTTCATGACCTTTCATCCACCGGTCACGCAGGCCGTGCTCGACGCCTTTCCGGATGCCGACATGTTCTATGGCAAGCCGATGCCGGTCGGCGCGGCGAGGGCCATGCTGATGAGAGGCGGCGGGGAGTGGTCGCGCGTCTGCTGGCTGTTCGACACAAAAGAGCGGCTGGCCGAGTATGGCGCGCTGGCCGCCGAACTCGGCATCGAATTGCGCTTCGCCTTCGAGGTCGATGTCGGGCTGCACCGCGGCGGCTTTGCCAGCCCTGAGGCACTGAAGGCGCTATCGATTCCAGAACGGCTGCACTGCGAAGGCATCATGGCCTACGAGGCGCATGCACCCGAGATTCCCGGCCTGTTCGGCGGCCAGGCCGGCGCGTTGAAAAAGGCCTCGGCACTGGCCGAAGAGTTCGCCGATTGCCTCGGCGAGGACCAGCGCCGCATCCTCAACATCGGCGGCTCGAAGACGGCGCTGCTCCACAATGGCGGGGTGGCCAATGAAGTGTCGATCGGCTCCGCCTTCGTCCTGCCCAGCGATTTCGACAAGCCCGGGCTCGCCGGGTTCCAGCCGGCGGCGTTCATCGCGACGCCGATCCTGAAGGCGGTTGGGCCGGTGCTGCCCGGCCCGGCGGCACTGTCGCGGATATTGCAGGCACTCGGCCTGTTCCCGCGCCAGGGTTGCTATCTCTATGGCGGCAAATGGATGGCCGAGCCGGTGTTTCCCGAGGGCATGAAGACCAACGGCTTGATCGGCTTGTCCTCCAACCAGCAGTTCATGGGTCTGCCCGCCAGTGCCACGGTCAAGCCCGGCGACTATGCTTTCCTGCGGCCGACACAGAGCGAGGCCGTGCTGCAGCATTTCGGCTCGATCGCGGTGCTTTCCGGCGGCAGGATTGTCGATCGCTGGCCGGCTCTGCCGATGGGGTGAGCCGCTTCTCAGCGCTCGCGATTGGCGATGGCCTCCACGATGTCGTCATCCTGGGGCGAAGCAAGGAGTGAAGCGACGTCGCGGAGACCGCAGGATCCGTGCCGTGACGTCTGAGCTCCGCTGCGGTTCGGAATCTAAACGCATTGCGTGAACAGCATTGCGTTCTGGGCCGCTCTGCTCTCCGGCAGCCGTAACGGCATGGATCCCAGGGTCTCCGCGACGTCGCTTCGCTCCTGCTACGCCGACGGGCTGAGCATCAATTCAACGACCGGAGAAATCTTCGGCACACCGACCGGCACCGGCGTTTCTCCGGGTATCGTGGTGCGCGTCACCGATGACATCGACCAGACCGACGACCTGCCGTCGTTCACCATCACGGTGCGCAATTCGCTTATCCGCCTGGTCGACCAGCGCAGCCATATAGGCGCGGCGACCTTCACGCTGGATGACGTCGAGTGCGGACAGGAGCACGCCAGCCGCGTGATTGCCGTCGCGGCCACTGGCGCCGGTGTCTCGCACGAAGTTTCCGGCATGGTCATTGCCAGCGCCACGGGCCTTGGTGTCGCTACGACGAACGATCGCTCGGCGGCCATCTATTTCGCGGCCACGCCAACCGGCGAAACCGCCGACATCGACGTCACCGTCTCCAACATCAACATCTTCGTGCAGTTCGAGGTGTTTTCTCTCTACGGGGTCGATGCCACCGTCTTCGATAGCGACACCCTAGTCGATGCCAGCGGCCTCAACGACAGCTTCAATGCGTCGGTCAGTGCCGATGACGACGGTATCGTACTGGCCGGCTTCTGCAGCAACAACAACAGCGCCAGCGTCACATGGACCAATCTTGACGAGATCAGCGATGTCGACACGGCCGGCTTTGCCAATGAACGGCATTCGACGGCCGGATTGATGGACAGCGCTGCCGGGACGCTATCAGTCACGGTCGAGACCAGCGCCGCCACGGGCGGATCACTGGTGGTCGTGTCGTTCGCCGGGCTTTGACCGCAATCTGCTGATCTGCCAGCGCTCTCAGCATAGTCAATTTTTCGGTTTGCGAAGCAAGGTTTCAAAGAAACTCGACTGGACCTTCGGCAGCCGACGATAGACCCGGTGCCATCGCTCCAACGGATAGTCACCCTCGCGGATGATGATTCCCTCGAATGGTACCTTCGAGACTTTCCAGGCCTTGAGGTAGAAGTGTCCTTCTGGACGTACAAGGCGGTAGATCTCCGACAAGTAACATTCGATCTGGTCGATCCGCATTTCATGCAGGGATGAGATGTTGATGAACAGATCGACAGTGGAATCGGGCAAAAGTGAAAGTTGGTGAGGCAACAGAAAGGCAAGTGCGGATGCTTCGAATTCCTCTCGAACGGTTTCGAAATCGTCGAAGGGACGAAAGCGGAAATGCTTCCTGTCCGGAAACACCTGGCAGAGATATTCCTGGGCGACCCCGAGCGCAGGCGGGATATCAACCATGATGTATCTGACGGTCGGACGCAGCGAAGCAATGACGAACGCTGTTCGACCATAGCCGCCACCAAGCTCACAAATCGTACCCGCCGCGACCGGTTCGATCGATTTATATTCCAGGATTGAATTTGCGAGATCCTGAGAAACAATTCCTCCGCCGATGCGGATAGCCGGCGGATTGCCGATTGATGGCTCCGACAGGGCCGCAATTTCTTCCGGAAATTCCTGCTCCGCATATTGCCAGACGAGCCGGGTGAGAAAGTTCAGGGCGAAGCCCTCGAGCAACGGAATATGGCGATGCTTGAAGGGAGACAGGACCCCAAGCGCGGCCCGGAGCGAAGCTGCGAGCGGAAGGTGGCCGACCAAAAAACGAATTTGAGGATCCCAAGGCAGAACCCGCATCCATGTGAAATAGTCCTTGGCTAGCGTCCGTTTGAAATTCGCGATGCCGGACGATGCTGTGCGCTCGGCATGCCGCCGGTTCAAGTCTTGCCAGAACTTCGAAGGCTGCATCTCTGCGGGGGCCGCCTTCATCTCATCGAACATCGACCGCAGCGCGGCGCTGAAGCTGTCAGTCACAAGAATATCCTCCCTCACCGAGCGACAGTGCTTCAACAGAACAGAGAACACAACTTCCGAGATCGCTGAAAGGTAAACGGCCATGGCGCGCAATCGCGCGAACGGGCTTCGCTCGACAAACTGCTGGTGCATGAAGGCGGCTACGTCAACCATCCCAAGGATCCGGGCGGGCCGACCAATAAGGGCGTCACCCAGCGCGTCTATGACGCCTATCGCAAGGGCAAGGGCAAGACACGCGCTCGGTGAAAAACATCACCATGGGCGAGGTCTATGAGATCTACGACCGACAGTATTGGGACGCCTTCGAGGGTGACCTTCTACCCGATGGCTTCGACTATGTCGTACTCAACGGCGCGGGCAATTCCGGTGTCAGCCAGTCGATCAAATGGCTGCAGCGCGCGCTCGGGCCGCTCTACAAGGGAGCCATCGACGGCGTCATGGGCTTTTCGACGCTTGATGCGCTGAAGGGCGTCAACAACCACGACGCCCTGATCGCCAGGATCTGCGACCAGCGGCTGAATTTCCTGCGCCATCTGAAAACCTGCCCTGGGATGACGAAGGTTGTGGTCGCCGCTCCGCATTTACTTGACTCCGTCAACTAAATGCTCGATCCTGTCTCCGACAGGAGAATGCCATGACTCTTCACCATCAACCCGGCAAAGAACGCATCGACGCGGTGCGGGCCTTCAATCGCTTCTACACCCGCCAGATCGGCCTGCTCGACGAAGGGCTGCTGAAGAGCGCCTTCTCGCTGACCGAAGCGCGGGTGCTCTACGAACTGGCGCATCGCGATGGCCTGACCGCCACCGACCTTGTCCGCGACCTTGCGCTTGACCCCGGCTATCTCAGCCGGTTGCTGAAGAAATTTGAGGAGCGAGGCCTGGTCGAGCGCGCCGCCATCGAAGCCGATGCGCGGCGCTCGTCGATTGCGCTGACGCCCGCCGGACGGCAGGCCTTCGCGCCGCTGAACCGGGATTCGCACGACCAGGTCGCGGCTTTGCTCGATCGGCTGGCGGCATCGGACCAGGACAGGCTGGTCAAGGCCATGCAGACGGTGCAGCGCCTGCTGGGCGGCGACAATGCCGAGCCGAAAATTCCCTACATGCTGCGGCCGCTGCAGGTCGGCGATATAGGCTGGATCGTGCGTCGCCAGGGCATGCTCTACGCGCAGGATTATGGCTGGGACGAAACCTACGAGGCGTTGGTTGCCGAGATCCTTGCGGCGTTCGTCAAATCCTTCGACCCGAAATGGGAGCGCAGCTGGATCGCCGAGCGGGAAGGGGAGGTCGTCGGCTCGGTCTTCGTCGTGCGCAAGTCGGACGAGGTGGCGAAGCTTCGCCTACTCTATGTCGAGCCTTCGGCGCGCGGGCTGGGGATTGGCAAGCGACTGGTCGATGAATGCGTGAGCTTTGCCCGCGCCAAGGGCTACAAGACGATGACGCTTTGGACCAACGACATCCTGGTCTCGGCGCGCCGCATCTATGAGGCGGTGGGCTTCAAGCTCGCCGAGGAAGAGCGCCACCATTCCTTCGGCAAGGATCTGGTCGGCCAGAACTGGAATTTGGAATTGTAGAGTTGGTCCGGCCCTTCGCTATGGCTTCGGGCGTTCGTCGCTTCAATCGACAAATCGTTGTCGATTGATCGGCCTACGGCCGACCGCTCCTCACCCCTTCACCGGGATCCAGATCTCCAGCCCGCCATTGCCGCTGCGCGGATCGAATTCGGGGCCGTAGCGCTCGAACTCCGGCGCGTCCGCGATCTCGTGGCCGGAGGCCGGCAGCCATTTGTTCCAAATCGTGTTGACCGTGCGGCGGATGGTCGAGATGTGCTCGCGATGCGAAAACACGGCGTATTTCTGCGCCGGCACGCGCACGCGAAAAAACTCCTTTGGCAGGTCGGCGAAATCCGAGACCTCGACGCCGGCGATATAGTCGAAATTGCCGGCATCATCGCCGTTGACGCAGACGCCGTAGGCGACATCGCCGATCTCGCCCGGAATGTTGCCGACATAGGGACCGAAACGCTGCCACTGCATCGGGATCGCGGCGCTGCTCTCGCAGCTGTAGCGTTCGCCGAGGCCGGCGACGAGGAAGGGTCGGCTGGTCTCGAAGCGCGGCGGCTCGAGGCTGGCAAGCAGGGACTGGTTCATCAGGATCGGCTCCACGAGATCGAGATTGTCGAGGCTGCCTTGCACGCGCACCAGCTCCGGCGTGGTGGCGAACTGGTCGCGGAAGGCGCGGGTGAAGGCCTCATGCGAGTTGTAGCCGGCGTCGAGCGCGACCGAGAGGATGTCGGGCGCGCCGGCGGCGAGCTTGCGCGCCGCCTCGCTCAGCCGCCGCGCCCGCATATAGCCCATCACCGAACGGCCGGTCGCGGCGCCGAAGGCGCGCGTCACATGGAAGCGCGACACGCCGCTGCTTTGCGCGACATCGTCGAGCGACACCGCTTCCGGCAGATGGCTTTCGACGAACCACAGCGCTTTTTCGGTCGGGTTCATTTTCTCCTCGCATTGGCCGGGATCATGCTGCCGTTTCCTGGCGCGGCCAGTTTGATCGAAATTGCGCAGTGCGCAAAATCGAAACGACGCTGATCGCCATGGCGGTCATTTTTCCTGCGGGGCCTTGCTGCGGTTGTTCCTCCGTCACCGCCCGCAAAACCGCCCCGAAGGTCAACTTGACCAATCACAAGGCCGACGACATTGTGGACGTGCAATTCGTAGCCAAGTGGTCGTGTGGCAATGGATTTTCGCGACGCCATCGATAGATCGCTGGCCTGGGCCGGCGGATGGTTCGACTATGCCGCCACGCCGTGGTTCGTCTATCAGGCCGCCATCATTGTCTCGCTGTTCCTGGTGGCGAAGCTCGCGGCGCTGCGGGTCGAGCCGCTGGTCGAGAACCAAGCACGCCAGATCAAAGGCCATCCCGGACTGCTGAGGGTCGTCATCGCGCTGCTGCGGCGCACCGACTGGATCCTGTTCACGATCCTGCTGTTTGCCGCGCTCAACCTGTTGCGCGCCATCACCTGGCCGAGCCGCACCCATCTCCTGCTCGTCGCGCTGCTGCTCTCGCTGGCGTGGCTGTTCGCGACCGTGCTGTCGCGCATCATCCGCAACCGCCTCGTCGCGCGCACGCTCGGCTGGCTGGCCTGGATCTACGCGGCCCTCGTCATACTGGGCGTCGGCGACGAGGCAGCCGCTTTCCTCGACAGCGTCGCAATCCCTCTGGGCGCGGTTCGCCTTTCGGCGCTGATGGTGCTGAAGGCGGCGCTGCTCTTGATCGCCACCGTCTGGCTTGCGGTGGTCACCGGCAATTACATCGATGAGCGCGTCCGCGTCTCCGAGGAGCTGACGCCGTCGATCCGCGTCCTCGTCGGCAAGGTCGCCAAGATCGGTCTCGTGCTCGTGGCAGGCGCCGTGGCACTCTCCGCCGTCGGTCTCGACCTGACGGCGCTGACGGTGTTTTCCGGTGCTGTCGGCGTCGGTCTCGCTTTCGGGCTGCAGAAGGTCGTCTCGAATTTCGTCTCCGGCGTGATCATCCTGCTCGACAAGTCGATCAAGCCCGGCGACACCATTTCGCTCGAAGGCACCTTCGGCTGGATCCGCGAATTGCGGGCGCGCTTTGTCTCGGTGGTGACGCGCGACGGCCGCGAATTCCTGATCCCCAACGAGGACTTCATCACCCAGAGGGTCATCAACTGGTCGTTCAGCGACAACCTCGTGCGCCTCGACGTGAACTTCGGCGTCTCCTACGATGCCGATCCGCACAAGGTCAGCGAACTGGCGATAGAGGCCGCGATCACAGTCGGCCGGGTCGACGCCGACCGGAGGCCGGTCTGCTGGCTGACCGACTTCGGCGACTCCTCGCTGAACTTCGTCCTGCGCTTCTGGATCCGCGACCCCCAGCAAGGCCTGACCAACGTGCGCGGAAAGGTGCTGCTGGCGCTGTGGGACACATTCAAGGCAAACGGCATAAGCATTCCCTATCCGCATCGCGAGATCATCATGAGAGAGGCGGACGGGCGCTGAGGGTGTGGGCGCGGTGTTCACCGCCAAGGGGGGGCGGCAGGGACGTCGGCACATCAAATCAAACGGTTGCTTTCCGCAGTTTGACGCGCCCGCCGCACCGTGCCGTCGGTGTCGGCGATCTTTCGTCTTGCGGCTTCGTCGCTTCTGATCGTCAGCCGCTTCGACAGGACTTTGGTGGCCTCGACGATCGGCTCGACCGTTACAACTGGGGCGTCCGGGGTTTTCATGAATCTCATGCTTGTTGTCCTTTCTGGCAAAAAATGAAAGCAGGCGCGGAGCGGCTGTCCGCTCCGGCACCTTATGCACGGCGACAAAGTTACTTTCGCACGACCCAGGCCAGCAGCGCCGATTCAAAATCGGAGTTGCCGGTATAGTCACGGATCAAAAGCGCGGCGTATCCTTGCCACTGATCCTCGGGGATCCGATTTTCGATGACCGACGTTCTGAAGGCGTCGCGCAGGATATTGCAGTCAAAAGTCGAGATCATATCGGCCGAATGATCATTGTCCATGATGCAGCTCCCATTTAGGGGGCGGGAGTACGGTGGACGCTCTCAAGCGCCGGTGCCCTTGTTCTGGCCGGCGACCACGGGACTGTACGCCCCCGACCGCTGGTTAGCGAATCATTCCGGCAGATTTGTCCTTTGGTGCATCAGCACAAGTCAGCGGCCGGCCTCTTCCCGCCGCTTGAAGTCTTGATCGTTCAGCCGGCCGACTATCTCGTCCGCTTCGCCGGCATTGATGCCGACCATGACCTTGTGATCGGACTCGGCGGGCTGGCCGGTGAAGACGTCGAAAACGGTCCAGCTGTCCGGATGGTCCATGCGAAGCGCGTAGCGGTTTGCCATAGTCCGCGTCCTTTTCGTTTTCGCCCGCCACCGACCGGTTTAGGCCTGCAGAATGAAAAACACTGCCGCCAGGACAGTGACTGTCCACAACACCACGCCCAGCTTCAAAGCCAGGCCCCCGTGCGAGGAGAGACCCTCCCGCATACGGGCCGACAGGTTCGTGATGCTGCTGGATCTGGCCGGCGTCGCCGCAACGGCGACCGGCGGCTTGACCCCAAGCCTGCCGAATACCGGAAGCAGTGTCGGTTCACGCACGGCCTTCTCCTGGCGCCAAAGTCTCAGTACCCCATCCCGCCCATGCCGCCGCCGCCGGGTGAAGGCGCGGCATCCTTGGCCGGAATGTCGGTGATCATGGCTTCAGCGGTGATCAGAAGCGCGGCGATCGAGCCGGCATCCTGCAGTGCCGTGCGCACCACCTTGGCCGGATCGACGATGCCGGCCTTGATCATGTCGACATAGACCTCGTTCTGGGCATCGAAGCCCTGATTGTGATCCTTGCTGTCGGCGA
>NZ_JBJACT010000031.1:0-105562 GCF_044778005.1 Mesorhizobium sp. IMUNJ 23033 | reverse complement strand
TTTTGTGGCCGCGGCGCCGAACTCGCTACCGGTATCAGCCGGCTTTAGTTGCAGGCCGCGACGCTGCCTGCGGCAACGCCAGCGCAAACCTCGTCCTTCTTGATCCAGCCGGCGTCGATGACGACGTTGAGATTGTCCTTGGTGATCGCGACCGGGGTCAGGAAAAGCGACTTGACAGTGTTGCCGCCAGGCGTCGTGAAGTCCGTGACGCCGGCAATGTCGGTCATCTTCTTGCCGTCGGCCAGTTGCGAGGCAATCTCGGCGGCGTTCTTGCCGAGCTCGCGCGCATCCTTCCACACCGACACGGTCTGCGTGCCGAGCGCGATGCGATTCAGCGCGGCGTGGTCGCCGTCCTGGCCCGAAACCGGAACGGTTCCGGCCAATCCCTGCGCCGTCAGCGCGGCAACGACGCCGCCGGCGGTGCCGTCATTGGCCGCCACCACCGCATCGACCTTGTTGTCGTTGGCGGTCAGGAACTGTTCCATGTTCTTCTGCGCATTGGCCGGCAGCCAGCCGTCCGTATAGGCCTCGCCGACATTCTTGATCTTCCCGCCGTCGATGGCTTCCTTCAGCACTTCCATGGAGCCGGCGAACAGGAAATCGGCGTTCGGATCGGCACCCGAACCCTTGATGAAGACGTAGTTGCCTTCGGGCTTCGCCTTGAACACTTCGCGGGCTTGCATGCGGCCGACTTCCTTGTTGTCGAAGGTCAGGTAGAACACGTCCTTGTTCTCGATCAGGCGGTCATAGCCGACGACCGGAATGCCCTCGTCAAGCGCCTTCTGCACCGCCGGCCCGATGGCCGAGGCGTCCTGCGCCAGCACGATCAGCGCATTCGCACCTTGCGAGATCAGGCTTTCGACGTCGGTCAGCTGCTTGCCGGGATTAGACTGTGCGTCGGCGGAAATGTACTTGTCGCCGGCGGCTTCGATCGCTGCCTTCATCGCCGCCTCATCGGTCTTCCAGCGCTCTTCCTGGAAGTTCGACCACGACACGCCGATGACCTTGTCCTTCGCCTGCGCGACCGACGCCAGCGTCAGCGACATGGCGACACCCGCCAGCATGGCGACTGCAAATTTCTTCATGATATCCTCCCTGCGCCGCGCACGGCGCGACAAACTGACCCGAAGGCCGGCACAAGGCTCTCTTTTTTTCGAGCCTCGAAAAAATACTGATCCAACGCCGAAGCGCTGTCAACATCGATTCTGACGGTTTTTGACGGCCGTCGAATTTTTTTCGGGTCTCGGAATAAATAAATGACAGGACTTCCCGATTCTGCCAATATTCAGTGAGCGCGTCGACGGCCTTCGACGTTCACGAAGCGGCGGCGGCAGGGAGGAGACGCAGGCCATGTCGGTTGGAATCCGCCACGACGATCTACGCC
Source organism: Mesorhizobium sp. IMUNJ 23033 (assembly GCF_044778005.1). Taxonomy (NCBI): domain Bacteria; kingdom Pseudomonadati; phylum Pseudomonadota; class Alphaproteobacteria; order Hyphomicrobiales; family Phyllobacteriaceae; genus Mesorhizobium; species Mesorhizobium sp. IMUNJ 23033. Next base: position 104,178 of record NZ_JBJACT010000031.1, on the reverse strand, counting down.
GGCGCAACCGGGCGATGGTGATTTCGGCCGTGCGCAGGGCTGGCCAGCCGTCACGGACCGAGATCGCCGCGACCACTGGCCTCAGCCATTCGACCATTTCGGCGATCTCCTCCGACCTGATCCAGGAAGGCATCCTGACCGAGAGCAAGCCCAGCGAAGCGGCTTCGCTGAAGCGCGGCCGGCCACAGGTCGGCCTCGGCCTCAATCCGGAAGCCACCGCGGTGATGACCGTGGTGCTGTCGCTCAACTTCCTCTCCGTCGCCGTCATCGATTATGCCGGGCAGGTCATTGCCGAAGAGCAACGCCGCCTGGACACGCTGACCATGCCGCGCGACGAGCTGATCGGCGAATGCACGGCGATAGTCCGGCGCCGGTTCGAGGATCCCGATCTCGATGTCCGCAGCGTCGCCCGCATCGCGATGGGCATCCAGGGCATCACCGACACCCATGCCCGCGCCATGCTGTGGTCGCCGATCACGTCGCTGACCGACATCCCCTTTGCCGACATTCTGGAAGGCGAGTTCGGCATTCCCGCTACCATGGAAAACGACTGCAACATGATGGCGGTGGCGCTGCAATGGCGCGATCCCGAACGCTACCGCGACGATTTCATCGCCATCCTGCTCTCGCACGGCATTGGCATGGGGCTGGTGCTGAAGGGCGAACTGTTCACCGGCACTCATTCGTCCGGCGGCGAGTTCGGCCACATGATCCACCGGCCGGGCGGCGCGCTCTGCCGCTGCGGACGGCGCGGCTGCGTCGAAGCCTATGCCGGCAACTATGCCATCTGGCGCAACGCCAGGATGATGAGTGAGGATGCCGAACCGACCGATGTCGGCGACGCCGACATGCGCGCGCTCGCCGCCCGGGCGCGCGAGAGCGACGGGCCGGAGCGCGAAGCCTACCGCAAGGCGGGCGAGGCGCTCGGCTTCGGCCTTGGCAGCCTGTTCGCGCTGATCGATCCCGCACCCGTCGCCATGGTCGGCGTCAGCGCCGCCGCTTTCGATCTGATCGAACCGGCGCTGCGCGAGGCGATTGCCCAGACCGCCGGCGGCCAGCACTCGAAATCGATCTCCTTCGACACCGAGCCGAATGAGTTGCCGCTGATCCGCGAGGGCTGCGCCATGCGCGCGCTTGGCTTCGTCGACCAGGAGATTTTCGCGCCGGGCGTCCAGCAGCGAACGGGTTCGGCAGGAAAGAACGTGGCTTGATCGCGACTTGAGATGTGTTGAGGCCAGGCCGCGCCGTTCGCAGGCCTGAATATCAGCACATACCTAATCTTCCCGGATCGCGTATCCTGCCCCGCGGATGGTGCGGATGACGTCGGGCATGCGGCCATTGTTGACCGCCTTGCGCAGCCGGCCGACATGCACGTCGACCGTTCGCTCGTCGATATAGATCGTCTCGCCCCAGACATTGTCGAGCAGCTGGCTGCGCGAGAACACCCGGCCCGGATGCCGCATCATGAATTCGAGCAGCCGGAACTCGGTCGGCCCGAGCCTGATCTCGCTCTTCTTGCGGTAGACCCGGTGCGACTCGCGGTCGAGCACGATGTCGCCGACCTTGAGCATGCTGGACAGCACTTCCGGCTTGGCGCGACGCAGCAGCGCCTTGACCCTGGCCATGAATTCCGGCGTCGAGAACGGCTTGACCAGATAGTCGTCGGCGCCGGTGGAGAGGCCGCGCACGCGGTCGCTCTCTTCGCCACGCGCCGTAAGCATGATGATCGGCAGCCGCTCGGTCTCGGGCCGCATCCTGAGGCGCCGGCAAAGCTCGATTCCGGAAACCGCCGGCACCATCCAGTCGAGCACCAGCAGGTCGGGAACGTTTTCCTGCAGGCGGATCTCGGCTTCGTCGCCGCGCGTCACCACCTCGACCTGGTAGCCTTCGGATTCCAGATTGTAGCGGAGCAGCACCCCCAGCGGCTCCTCGTCCTCCACCACCATGATGCGTGGCGCTATCATCAGTCGGTTACCCCTGTCATGCAGCCGGCGCGGACATCGCTGTCTCGTCTTGCTTGGGACGATTGGCTGGCAATTGCGAGCCTGTCAGCACATAGTAGGCGTTCTCGGCGATGTTGGTGACATGGTCGCCAATGCGCTCCAGATTCTTGGCGCAGAACAAGAGATGCGTGCAGGCCGTGATGTTGCGCGGATCTTCCATCATGTAGGTCAGCAGCTCACGGAACACCGAGGTGTATTTGACGTCGATGCGCTCGTCGTCGTTCCGAAGCTTGGCGAGTGCCGCGGCGTCTGCGGCGGCGTATTCCTCGATCACCCCTTGCACCTGGACCAGCACCAACTGCGCCATCACATCGATGGAGTGCGACAGGTCGCGCGGCGTGACGCTGAGGCCGACGGTGCCAACGCGCTTGGCGATGTTCTTGGCAAGGTCGCCGATGCGCTCGAGATCGCCGGCCATGCGGATAGAACCGACCACCGCGCGCAAATCGTTGGCCATCGGCTGGCGCTTGGCGATCAGCGTGATGGCGCGGTCGTCCAGCTCGCGCTGGCGCGCATCCATGATGGCGTCGTCGGAGACCACCCTCTGTGCCAGTGCATTGTCGGAATTCAGAAGGGCCTTGGTCGCCCCGCCGACCATCGCGCCGGCCAGTTCGCCCATGTCGGAGATCAGCTTGCTGATCTGCCCGAGATCCTCGTCGAAAGAGGCGACGGTATGATGTTCACCCATGATCCTGTCCTCGTGCCTGAAAGTTGCCGCCGGACCACTCAGCCGAACCGGCCGGTGATGTAGTCCTGCGTGCGCTTGTCGTCGGGGTTGGTGAACATCTTGTCGGTGGCGCCCTCCTCGACCAGATAGCCGAGGTGGAACATGGCCGTGCGCTGCGACACACGCGCCGCCTGCTGCATCGAGTGCGTGACGATGACGATCGTGTAGTTTTGACGCAGCTCGTCGATCAGCTCCTCGACGCGGGCTGTGGCGATCGGGTCGAGCGCCGAGCAGGGCTCGTCCATCAGGATCACTTCCGGCGACACGGCGATGGCGCGCGCGATGCACAGGCGCTGCTGCTGGCCGCCGGAAAGGCCGGTGCCGGGCTCTTGCAGACGGTCCTTCACCTCGTTCCAGATCGCCGCCTTCTTCAGGCTCGATTCGACGATCTGGTCCATGTCGGCCTTGCGCTTGGCCAGCCCGTGGATGCGCGGACCGTAGGCGACGTTCTCGTAGATCGACTTCGGGAACGGATTGGGCTTCTGGAACACCATGCCGACGCGGGCTCTCAGTTCGACGACGTCGATGTTCTTGTCGTAGATGTCCTCTTCGTCCAGCGTGATCTTGCCGGTCACCCGCGCCGAGTCGATGGTGTCGTTCATGCGGTTGAGGCAGCGCAGGAAGGTCGACTTGCCGCAGCCCGAAGGGCCGATCAGCGCCGTCACCTGGTTGAGGCGGACGTCGAGATTGACGTCGAACAGCGCCTGCTTGTCACCATAGAACACGCCGACCTTGTCGCCGCGCATCTTGATCACTTCGTTCGACTTGGCGTTCATCTTGTCGCCCACTGCATTTTCGAGGGACTGTTCGGTCATGATGTTCATACAGATACCTTCTTTTACCAGCGCCGTTCGAAGCGGCGCCGCAGCACGATCGCTGTGATGTTCATGGCCATGAGGAAGACGAGCAGGATGATGATGGCGCCCGACATACGCTCGACGAAGGCGCGTTCGGCCTCGTTCGCCCACATGTAGATCTGCACCGGCAGCGCGGTGGCCGGATCGAAAGGCGTCGTCGGATAATCGGCGACGAAGGCCACCATGCCGATCAGCAGCAGCGGCGCGGTTTCACCGAGCGCACGCGCGAGACCGATGATGGTGCCGGTAAGGATGCCGGGGGCGGCAAGCGGCAGGATGTGATGGAACACCATCTGCATCTTGGACGCCCCAAGGCCGAGCGCTGCCGAGCGGATCGACGGCGGCACAGCGGCAAGGGCAGCGCGCGTCGCGATGATGATCGTCGGCAGTGTCATCAGCGTCAGCACCAGTCCGCCGACGAAAGCGGCCGAGCGCGGCATGCCGAGGAAGTTGATGAACACGGCAAGTCCGAGCAGGCCGAAGACGATCGACGGCACCGCCGCCAGATTGTTGATGTTGACTTCGATCAGGTCGGTGAGGCGGTTCTTCTTGGCGAATTCCTCAAGATAGATCGAGGCGGCGACGCCGATCGGCAGCGCCAAAAGCAGCACGATCACCATCATGTAGAACGAGCCGATGATGGCCACGCCCATGCCCGACGTTTCCGGGCGGCTGGAGGCGCCATAGGAGAACAGGCCGGTGTTGAAATGCTCGGCCATCACGCCGTCGGCCTTGAGCTTGTTCATCCAGGCGATCTGCTGGTCCGAGACCTTGCGGCGCGATTCCTCGACACTGAGGTCGATCTGGCCCTTGAAGGCGGAGTCGAGATTGGCGGCGGCGAGGATGTTGACGTCGCGCGTCGTGCCGATGACCGACGGGTCGGCGGCGACGATGTCGCGCAGCTGGACGCGGGCGCCTTCCGACAGGAAGCCCTTGAGCTTCATGACCATCGGCTTGTTGCTGGGATCGATGCCGAGCTTGGCGATCAGCGCGCGTTCGGCGAGCTTGGGATAATTTGCCTTGATCAGCACGCTCGGATCGGTGGCGCGCTTGTTGGACGGATCGATCAGCTTCTCGTCGAAGGTGATCGGCAGCGTCACCGTCGTCTGCCAGAAGGCGGTGTAGCCCTTCGAGACGATGGTGATGAGCATGATGGCGAGGAACGCCAGGCCGACGGAAATCGCCAGCCCGCCATAGATGCGGAAGCGGCGTTCGGCGGCGTAGCGGGCTTTCAGGCCGATATCGCGGCGCGGATGAGCCGCCGCCCGGACCATAGTATCCATGGGAATGTCGGTCATTCGTACTGCTCCCGGTATTTGCGCACGATGTACAGCGCGACGATGTTCATCACCAGCGTCAGCGCGAACAACGTCAGGCCGAGCGCGAAGGCGACCAACGTCTGTGGCGAATTGAACTCGAGATCGCCGGTAAGCTGGTTGACGATCTTGACGGTGATGGTGGTCATCGCTTCGAACGGGTTGACGGTGAGGTTGGCGGCGACGCCGGCCGCCAGCACGACGATCATCGTCTCGCCGATGGCGCGCGAAGCGGTCAGCAGGATGGCGCCGACGATGCCGGGAAGTGCGGCCGGCAGGATCACCCGCTTGATCGTCTCGGAGCGCGTCGCGCCGAGGCCGAGCGAGCCGTCGCGCATGGCGCGCGGCACCGCGGTGATGATGTCGTCGGACAGCGAGGACACGACCGGGATCAGCATGACGCCCATGACCAGGCCGGCAGTGAAGATGCTCTGGCCCTGGATGAAGGGCGAGCCGCCGGTCAGCGCCGCCGAGAGATCGCGCAGGAAAGGCCCGAGCGTGACGACGGCGAAGATGCCGTAGACGATGGTCGGGATGCCGGCGAGCAGTTCAAGCGCCGGCTTGACCACCCCGCGCACCTTGGGCGTTGCGTATTCGGCCATGTAGACAGCCGACATCAGCCCGACCGGCACCGCCACCAGCAGGGCGACGGCGGCGATGTAGAGCGTGCCGGCGAGCAGCGGGATCAGGCCGAACTGGCCCTGGCTGCCGCCGGAACCGGCGGCGGCAAAGCGCGGATCCCATACCGTGCCGAAGAAGAAGCTCATCGGCGACACGCTTTCGAAGAACTGGATCGTCTGGAACAGCATCGACAGCACAATGCCGACTGTGGTCAGGATGGCGATGGTCGAGGCCGCGAGCAGACCCCACAGCATCAGCTTCTCGACATTGTTCCTGGCGCGCGCCCGCGGCGCGATCTGCCTCAGCGCATAGAGGGCGCCGGCAATCGACAGAGCGAGGGTGACGACCGCGCCGAACAGTCCAAGCATGCCCTGGACCTTGTTCGTCTCGACGGCGATCGGGATCATGTAGTCCTGTGTATCCGATGCCAGCGCCACGCCCTTGGCGGCAAGCAGCGGCTGCAACTCGGCAAGGGTGGCGGGCAGCGCGGTGTTCGCATCGAGCTGGCGCAGGCCCTTGGCCAGGCTCTTGACCAGGCTGACATCAAGTGCCTCGCTGGCAACCTTGCTGTCGGCGGTGCGCTCCGGCAGGACGGCGTGAATGTGGCGGTCGAGATAGAAGGAGGAGCCGATGTTCCAGACGGCAAGCAGCAGAAGGGCAGGCAGGACGGCGAGCAGGAAGGCCCACCAGCCGTGGTAATGGGAGCGCGAGTGCGGCTTCACCGTGCCGTTTTCGTGCGCTGCGGCACGCTGCCGGCCGATCAGGAACGCAACCACGCCGATGGCGACGACAATGGCGAGTACGAACAAGGACGACATTGACCACCCCCGGGGAAGCTTTAGTCGCCAGCGCCAATGCGGCAGGCGATAAAACCAGGGCGCGGACTTGGTCCGCGCCCTGGCCTGGAAGATTGATTACATCGACTTCCCGGCGGCGAACGCGTCGCGCTGGGCCTGACGCTCGGCGTCCGGAGCAGCCACGAGGCCGTATTCGGCGAGCGGGCTTTCCGGGCCGACCATCTGGTCGTCGAGGAAGAATTCGACATACTCCTTCAGGCCGGGAACGACGCCGAGATGCGCCTTCTTGACGTAGAAGAACAGCGGGCGCGAAACCGGGTACTTACCGCTGGCGATCGTCTCGGTCGAAGGCACGACGTCTTCCACGGTTGCGACCTTCAGCTTGTCGGCATTGTTCTCGTAGAAGGAGAGACCGAACACGCCGACACCGGTCTTGTTGGAGTCGATGCGGGCGAGGGTCTCGGTATAGTCGCCGTCGATGTCGACAGCCTTGCCGTCCTTGCGGATGGCGATGCAGGTCTTGCCGATTTCCTTTTCGTCGGCAACGCCGGCGGCCTTGAGAGCGTCCTTGTCGCAGCCTGCGTCGAGAAGCTTGGTCTCGAACACTTCGCGGGTGCCGTGCTTCTCACCGGGAATGTAAGCGGCGATATCCCAGTCGGGCAGCTTCGGATTGACCTGGTTCCACTTGGTGTTCGGATTGTCGACCAGCTTGCCGTCGACGACCAACTTGGCGGCGAGCGCCTTGTAGATGTCGGCGGGAACCAGCGCCCAGTCCGGGCCCTTGATGTCGGTGGCGAAGACGATGCCGTCATAGCCGATACGGACTTCCTGGACTTCCTTGACGCCGGCGTCGGCGCAGGACTTCAGTTCGTCCTTCTTGATCGGACGCGAGGAGTTGGCGATGTCGATGGTGTCTTCGCCGACGCCCTTGCAGAATTCCTTGATGCCGGCGCCGCTGCCGCCGGACTCGACAACCGGGGTCTTGAAGTTGGTGAAGGTTTCGCCGAACTGCTCGGCGACGATCTTGGCATAGGGTAGCACGGTCGACGACCCGGCGACCTGGATCTGGTCGCGCGCGGCGGCGAAGCCGGACGACGCGGCGAGCGCAAGCGCTGCGGCCGACGCCGTGAGGAGAAATTTGTTCATGTGGCCTGCTCCTGTTCGGAAGATGGTCTCTCGGCACCCTTGTCCTAGGCGCCCGGTGAGGCCAATAGCTCCCGATTATTACAGTCGCATGACAGTTTCATGTCAGCCCGGTAACGTCTGACGGCCAAGTCGGAAACCGCCGGCTTCCAGCCTTGGCGGCGTATCGCAGGTTTGCCGCGGGAATCAGGGACTTGCGGGATTTTCTAGCCTCGTCTGCCCTCGGCGGCACGAGCCGCGCCGCCGAGAAAAGAAAAGCCGGACGGAAACGCGTTGCCCTTGGCCAGAGCGTGTCATGGCCGAGCCATCGCCGAAAACAGGTCCGTTGGGGTAGATTCGACGCTGTTCTAGTCGGCGGTCGCTGCTCCCGCCCGTAACCGAGGGAGCCAAATTCGATGCACCCATTGTCACGGCTGGTCGCCGGTTTTGGTATGGTGCGATCGCGCCATACCTTTGGGTAACCCGGCGTTTCCGGGGCGCCGCGAGCAAATCGCGTGCGCGGCGACCGCCCATCCAGGGACGGTGCACAGCCGCACGCGGAGATAAGATCTTAGCCGGCGCTGCGCTGAACCTGACTGTCCGCGCCGATCCAGCGCTCAAGCTTTTCGAGCAGCGCCCTTGGGCTGATCGGCTTGGGCAGATAGTCGTCCATGCCGGCCTCCAGGCAGCGCTCGCGGTCGCCCTTGAGCGCATGCGCGGTGACGCCGACGATCGGCACATGCGTGCCCGTCTCTTCCTCGAGCCGGCGAATGGCAGCTGTCGCCTCCAGCCCGTTCATCTCCGGCATCGACACGTCCATCAGGATCATGCGCGGATTGAGCCTGCCGAAGGCGTCGAGCGCCTTGCGGCCATTGCCGACGATTTCGAAGCCGTAGCCGGTCTCGCCGAGGATCTGGGTAAACACCATCTGGTTCACCTCATTGTCCTCCGCGACCAGAATGTCGAGCCCGCGCTCGCCCGTGGCCCGGACGCGCGCCCGAACCGGCGGCGGTTGCAGCTGGGCCCGCACCGAGGCGGTCGAGGACAGCTGTGCCGTCGACGGCGCCTGAGCGCCCCCGCCGCTCGCCAAGGGCAGCACGCGGCTCGCCTCCTCAGTGTGGTGGTGGCGCTGGATGGTGGCCACCAGCGTCTCCAGCAACACCGATGAGCGCGCCGGCTTGATCAGCTGGGCATCGATGCCGAGGTCGCGGTAGCTGGTGTTGGCGAGAGACTGGTCGACGGAGGTCAGCATGATGATCGGCGTATGGGCGAGACCCGCGGTGTTGCGCACGATCCGCGCCATTTCGGCGCCGCTCATGTTGGGCATCTGGTAGTCGAGCACGACGCAGTCGACCGGAACGCCATAGGCGGCGGCCGCGATCAGCACCTTCAGCCCTTCGGCGCCGCTTTCGGCCGCGCAGGAATCGAAGGTCCACGACGCCATCTGCTCGCTCAGGATCGACCTGTTGACGGCATTGTCGTCGACGATCAGCACGCGTGCACCGGTCACGTCCACCGGCATGATGCGTTGCCCGCTTTGCTGCTCCGCCCTGGGCAGCGTCACCGTGAACCAGAAGGTCGAGCCCTTGCCTTCGGCGCTCTCCACGCCGATCTCGCCTTCCATCAGCTCGACCAGCCGCGAGGTGATGGCGAGGCCGAGCCCGGTGCCTTCATGCCGCCTTGTCGACGAGGTGTCGACCTGGTTGAATTTCTCGAAGACGGCTTTCAGCTTCTCCTCGGGAATGCCGATGCCGGTATCGGTGACCGAGATGGTGAGCTTCGTTCCCGCGGGAACCCGGACGCCGGTGACGTCGACCAGCACATGGCCTTCGTCGGTGAACTTCACCGCATTGCCGAGCAGGTTGGTGACGATCTGCCTTACGCGCCCGACATCGCCGATGAACTGGCTTTCGAGACCGGGCTGGACACGCACGATCAGCTCGAGGTCCTTCTCCTTGGCGCGTGTCGACACCAGCGTCGCCACGTCCTCGATGGCCTCGGCAAGGTTGAAGGGCGCCGGGTCGAGCACGAGTTGGCCGGCATCGATCTTGGAGAAATCCAGGATGTCGTTGATGATGGTCAAAAGCGCGTTGCCCGACTTGACGATGATGTCGGTGAACGTCTTCTGCTTCGGGTCGAGGTCGGACTTGGCGAGCAGTTCCGCCATGCCGAGCACGCCGTTCATCGGCGTGCGGATCTCGTGGCTCATATTGGCCAGGAATTCCGACTTGGCGCGGTCGGCAAGCACGGCGCGCTGGCGCGCCTCGCTGAGCTCGGCCTCGCGCTGCTTCAGCTCGGTGATGTCGGTGGTCGAGCCGATCAGATAGAGCGAGCCATCGGACGCGATCATCGCGCCCTTGCGGGCGAACTGGTGCCGCACGCTGCCGTCGGCCAGCGTCACGGTCTCCTCGATCTCCTGCGTCTCGCCGGTGCGCAGCACGGCGAGGTCGCTGGCGACGAAGGCTTCGCCGTCCGGTCCGAATATCTCGACGTCGGTCTTGCCGGTCGCCTTGTCCTTGGTAAAGCCGGTGAGATCGCACCAGCCCTTGTTGACGTAGAACTGCCTGAGGTCGGAGCGCTTGGCGTAGATCGACACCGGCACATTGTCGATGAGACTGCGGAACACCTCGTTCTCGCGCATGCTCTCTTCCAGCGCCCGCTCGCGCGCCTTGACGTCGGTGATGTCGGTGCTGGAACCAACCAGATGCACCGACCCGTCGAGCGCCACCAGCCGGCTCTTGCGCGTCATCAATTGCCGCAGCGTGCCGTCGCGATGGGTAACCGGCTCCTCGACCTCCAAGACATTGCCGGTGACCACGACCTCTGTGTCGTCGAGGCTGTAGCTTTCGGCATCCTCGGTGCCGAACAGCTGGCGGTCGGTCCGGCCGATGACTTCCTCCTTGGCAAGGCCGGTCAGCGCGCACCAGGCCTTGTTGACGAATTCGATGCTGAGATCCTGGGCCTTGATGAAGGCTGCTACCGGCAGTTCGTCCATGACGTGCCGGAACAGGTCGATCTGGCGCATCGAGTCATGCAGCGCCTTCTCGCGGCTCTTGATATCGGAAATGTCGACGCGCACCCCGATGAAGGTGCCGTCGTCGGTCCGCATGTCGTAGACCTGGTACCAGCGGCCGTCGGGATTGAGGCGCTCGTAAGACGAGTTGGGCAGTCGGTAGCGGGCGAGGATGGCGTCCAGCCAGACGTCGAGATCTCCATCGTAGAGCCTGTCGATCTCGGCATCGCCGCTCAGCCGGAAATAGCCGGCCGAATGTCCCAGTTCCAGCGCCTCGCGGAAGCTGTGGCCGGGCTGCCATGCCGGCTTCAGCGCCGGCAGCGTGTCCTGCAGTTTGCGGTTGGCGAAGACGAAATTGTCGTCGCGGTCGTAGATGATGACGGCGGCCGGCAGCGATTCCAGCACGGTGGCAAGGTTCTTGCGGGCCTCCTCTGCTTCCGTCTCGCGCCGCTTGATCACCGCTTCGGCCAGCCGCGATTTCTCCAGCGCCTCGGCGAGCTCGGCCTCGCGATCCTTCATCTCGGTGACATCGACATAGGAGATCAGCCGCTTGCCGCCGGCCAGCGGCGCCAGCGATGCAATCAGCGTACGGCCGTCATTGCGCGGCAGTTGCCTGGAGCCCGCCACGCCGGCCATGATTTCGGCCTCGCGCTCCACGATGTGGCTCTGCCATACCGCGTCGTCGGTGCCGTAGGGGTCCGTGTCGCGGCTGGCCTGCATCACCTCGCGGAAGCCGCAGCCGATCCCGGCGCGCTTGGGATCGATTTCCCAGAAGTCATAGAAGGCGCGGTTGATCAACTCAGCGCGCATATCCGCATCGAGGACAAGGACGCCGATCGGCATCTGATCGACCATCGTACGAAGATTGGCGAAGGTCTCGGTGATTTTGGCGTTGGCGCTCTCGATCTCGGCGTCGCGACGCTTGACCTCGGTGACGTCGTAGTAGGTCAGCAGCCGCCTGCCGCCTGACAGCGCCGTCACCGAGAACATCATCGTCTTGCCATTGGCATGGCGAAACTCGCGTGGCGCGACGGAGCCGGCGCGAATCTCCTCGATGCGGGTGGCGAGGTAACGCTGCCATTGCTGCTCGTCGAGGTCGCCATAGATGCCGTTGCGGCGGTTGAGCTCCATCAACAGGCTGAACGGCGCGCCGACGGTCACGGCGCCGTCCGGAATCCTGGAGAGTTCGCGATAGGCCTTGTTGACGATCAGCGTGTCGAGCCGGGCGTCGAGAAGCACGACGCCCATGTGCATGGCATCCATCGTCCGCTCGAGATCGGCGAGATGCTGTTCGCTGCCCTCGCCGCGGGACAGGTCGTTCTGACCGAGTTCCTCGAAGGCACCGGCGAGTGCCGTCACGTTGCGACCGATGCCATGATAGCCGGCAAATTTACCCTCGCCGTCGAAGCGCGGCAGGCCGGTGATCGAGATCCACCGGCAATCGCTGCGGCCGCCCTTCAGCTCATAGACGAAGTCGCGAAACGGCCGATGTGCCTGCAGGTCCTCCAGATGCGCGGCGGCGCTATGGCTGCCCTTCAGCACCTGCTTAAGAAAATCGAAGCGGAAACGGCCGAGAATACTGGCGGGTTCAATGCCGGTGGCGGCCTGATAATTGTCCGAAAGCCGGGAAAACCGCAGCTCGGCATCTGTTTCCCAGGTCCAGTCCGCGGCTGCGTCGAGCATCTCGCGCAGCGCCTCGGGCGAAGACGCCTGCCAGGCGGGCGCAAGCGCGCCGTCGCCACGCGCAACCGCCTTGCGGGGAGCGTGCTTGCCAGCCGTCCCGACCGTCTCGTCCACTTCCGCCATGCCGCTCCCACCCCCAGGACCGAACCCCCTTCGCGACCCGTCGGCGGAATGTGCCCGAGAAGCATTAACGGACCGCTAACCATAACAACCCGCAGCCGGCCTCCGGCTGGATTCCGCATCGGCCCTGACTGCGGCATTGCATCGGTTGTCGGCCACGGCTCAGCCGCGTTATAAGTATATTGGGGTGTTGCTAATGTTCGGACGGTTCCTGCTTGTTTTCCTTTTCCCGGCGCTGCTTGCAGCGGGCGGGTGCGCGCGCAGCGGCGATGGCACCGTGGTCATCCCGAAGCCGCTAGACGTCAGGCGTATCTGGGACAAGCCTCCACCCCATGCGCAAACCAGCCAGTCGCAGGTGGGTGTCTTTCCGGTCGCACCACCGCAGGCACCAGCACGCGCGGCGGCCCGCAGGCTCGCCCCGCAGCCGAGACGGGTGACATCCAGTCCCCCGCCGTTTTCTTCCTCCGAGCCGGCCACTACTCTCGCCTGCAGGAATGTCAGCGAGCCCGGCAAGCGCTACCGGGTCGTCTGCGATTAAGCCTTGGCAGCGGGAGTTGCTCGACGAATTGACGGCGCCCAAGAGCAATTGCGCAAGAAGCAAATAGCTAAAGCGACGCCGCGCCCTTCTTGGGCTCCTTGGCGCCAAGCTTATCCAGCGCGATGCGAACCTGCCGCAGCTCGTCCTGCCAGCCGTCATCGTCGCTCATCGGTCCTTCCGACGCTGCACGCTGCAACCCGCGCGCCTCGGATTCGATGTCGCGAAGCCTGGCGATCTTTTGTTCGGTGGTCAGGGACTGGTCCTCGACAATTTCCTGCACCTTCATTTCCCTGAATGTGACCATGTCGATGGCTCCGGTTGGTCGTCTGTCACAACGCGGCAGCCGGCAAGCCGTTCCGGCGGCGAGCCGTTCGCCTGGATCGGGCGTCCCACGGCTGACCAGCCATCCGCCGAAAAGTCAGTCCGCGGGGACAGTTTCATTTCAAGATTGAGACAGGCGAAAGGCAGTGCCGACGCCACCATCCGTTGGCACGATCGACCGTGACCAATTTCACTGTGGTCCGCCGCTTGCTGTGAAACCTTTGTCCGACATCCCGCGTTGTAGGCAAAAAGGAGGGCGAAGATGTCTATCCACTTCACCGTTTCGGGGCTGACAAGGAACCTGATCCACTCGCTTGGACTGGATCATGAGTGGTGGCCAAAAGCCCTGACCCCGGAGCAGAAACTGTTGGTGGAATGCTATCTGGCCGGCCAGATTCCGGAATCGGCCTGGAACGACTACGTGTTCGAGATGCCCGAGCTGGAACGGCACGTCAACGCCAGGCGCGGACACCATTGAGCCTACATCAGCCGGTCGCGAAGCGAGCCGTCTGCGCCGGCAGGCGACCGCCTATTGCTTCGGTGACTTGAACTGCAGCGTAAACACATTACCCGCAACGCCCTTGGCAAGCGCCGGCGAAAAGCTAAGCGGCAGGCAGTTCCGCAACGCGGCAGTCGCGGCATCGACAAAGGCCTGACGCGCCTTTTCGTCACCGGCCACCTTGATGGCCGTCGTCTTGGGCGGGCCGATGAGCGTGCCGTCGCGCTTGAAGCTGAAGCTCAATGTGACCGTCGAATTGCCGGCATCCGCCGGCGGCGTCCAGCACGCCTGGATCGCCGTTCCGACATCGTTCATGGTGTTGAGCGATGCGGCATTCGATTGAGCGATTGCCGCCATCAATACTGTTCCCACAATCGCCGACAGTGCTGTGCCGCTTTTCATTTGCAGGTCCTCGTTTCTTCCACCGGCTGCCAGTCCGCACAGGACAACTGAAATCGATGATAGGGTCGGAGCCGGCAATGACAATATGCTTCGCAAGGACTTGATGCGGCTGCCGTTAGCGCGACTGCTCACCGTCCCCGGACAAAAGCCCTTTCAAAAGCAAAAAAGGCCGGCGCATGGCCGACCTTTCCTTCCATCTCTCGCTCAGCGCCAGTACATCCGTGGTCGTAGGCTGGAGATGAATTGCTATCCAGTAGACAGGGCTTTGGTTAACGAATCCTTATCGTTCGAGCAATTCCAGGAAAAGTGCGCAGCGGTTTTCCGTCCGGAATTGCGTAAAAACAAAGAACTAGAGCGGGTCGGCGATTCTATCAAAGCTGAACCGCTCTAAAGCCGCGCCGTCACGCCTTGGCTTGCGACTTCACATAGGCGATATAGCCGCGCACGTCGGCGGCCGGCTCGGCATAGGCCTTGCCGAGCTTCTTCTCGACCGCCGCCACATATTCCTTTGCCCATTTGGGCAAGGCGTAGTCGATGACCGCCAGGAATTCGAGCGTTGCCGCCAGACGGATGTCGGCGATCGACGGGTTCTTGCCGCCGATGAACGGCTTGCCGTCCCGGAAGAAGCTGTGAAACACCTCCAGCGGCTCGGCGATCGCGGCCATCGCCGCCTTCTGGGCCTCGGACTTCTTGTCGGGGTGGGCGTCGCTATGGCCGACCTCGCCGGCATATTGCGGGAAACCGAGGAACGGATAGGTGGCGCGCGCCACATAGGGGTAGAGCGTGCCGACCAGGTAGAACATGGCGCTGTCGATCATCGCCCGCTTGGCCGGCGCCTTGGGATAGAACTTCTCCAACCCATGCTTGTTGGAGAGGTATTGCATGATGGCGCAGCTTTCCCACAGCACGCCTCTGGGAAGCCCCTTGTCCTCGATCATCGGCGTCAAATGGGCGGGATTGCGCGCCATGAATTCCGGCGAGCGCGTATGGCCCCAGGCGTCGGTTTCGGCAGGGTCGAAGCCGGCCGCGCGGGCAAAGACGCGAACGGTCATGTTGTTGACGCTGGGCTTCAGCATACTGAGTTTTACGGCAGGTTTCTTCGCCGGCTTCGCCTTAGGCGCGGCTCTTGCCGTCGCCTTCACTGCCGGCTTCGCCGACGCTTTCGCTGCCGGCTTTGCCGCCGGCTTGGCCGCTGTTTTGGCCGCGGGTTTCTTCGCACTCTTCGTCGCTGTCTTGGCCATGTGTTCCTCCCTCTGTTTTTGTTTCAGTATGGGTTCTTCGGTGCCCGGTCGTCCGACAAGGTGGTGCGGGAGCGCTCGACCAGCGCCTGGATCGCATCGGCGAGATGCACTTCGGCAATGTTGTAGTCGCCGCGCGCGACACGCAGTCTGTGCGCTTCCATCAGCACATCGGCATGGGTGAAGCCTGCCGGCGGCTCGAAGCGGTAGGACGCCAGCTCGATCAGCAGGCCGACCGGATCCTCGAAATAGATCGAATCCATGAAGCCGCGATCCTTGACGCCGCTATGCTTGATACCGCGCTCGTCGAGCCGGGCGACCGCCTGCAGGAAGGTGACGCGCGACACTGCAAACGCGATGTGATGGACGCAGCCCGGATCGGTCGGCGTGCGCCGTTTCTCCGGCGTGCGGCTCTCATCGGTGAAGATGGTGATCAGCCTTCCGTCGCCCGGATCGAAATAGAGATGGCTTTCACTGGCCTTGTCGAGATTGGGCTGCTCGAAGATGAATGGCATGCCGAGCACGCCTTCCCAGAAATCGATCGAAGTCTGACGCCCGGCGCCGACCAGCGTGATGTGATGGACGCCCTGCGATTGCAGCTTCTGCATCGGCCTTCCTCCCGTGGCATCAACTGTCGTCCGGATCTGCCCGGCGCCCGGCGTTCTGCGCGCCGCTTGAGCCCGTGCAATGCTAATGCAATCGGCTGCCGCACGCCAGAAGCAGCGAATGCAACCAGAACCTGCCCCGACGCAAAGCGATGGATTCGGGTGATGGTGCGGAAAGCTTGGAGAGACTTGGTACGCCCAAGGGGAATCGAACCCCTGTTCCCGCCGTGAGAGGGCGGTGTCCTGACCGCTAGACGATGGGCGCGTTCAAGAACCGGCGATATAGGCTGACGGTTGGGAAAAAGCAACTGGGCTTCCGAGGTTTGATGAAAGCCGCGAAATGACTGTTGCAGGTCTAGCGTTTCGGCTCGATCAGGTCCCATAGATTTCCGTAGAGATCGGCGAACACCGCCACCGTGCCGTAGGGCTCATGGCGCGGCGTTTCGCGGAATTCGACGCCCTTTTCCAGCATCGCCTGATAATCCCTGGCAAAGTCGGAGGTTTCGAGGAACAGAAAGACGCGGCCGCCGGTCTGATTGCCGATGCGGCTTGCCTGCGCCGCGTCGGACGCTTCGGCCAGCAGCAGCCGCGCGCCCTGGCCGTCAGCCGGCGTCACCGTGACCCAGCGCTTGCCGCCGCCGAGATCGACGTCCTCGGTCAGGACAAAACCCAGCCGCTCGACATACCAGGTGATCGCCTCGTCGTAGTTTTTGACCACCAGCGCGATTGTCGCCACCCGGCGATGTTCGGCGAACCCGGTCATTGATACAACCTGGTCATTTGCTGCAACCAAGTCATTTGCTGCGGCCAAGTCATTTGTTTCGAACTGCAAAGCGGCCAATGATGCGGCGCTCGGCGATGTCGTAGACAAAGATGGTGCGGCTGCCGTCGGCAAGCTCGGCATCGATCGAGATCCGGTTGCCGGACAGCGACTGGCCGACCACCTTGGCGCCGACCGGCAGCACAATGTCGCCGCTGACCGGCTCGCCGGCCGGCGCCTGGATGTCGCTGGCCAGCGGCGGGCTGGCGGGTGGCGCGTTGCGGGCTTTGTAGACAAGCGCTCCGATCACCACCATAAGGGCGAGCAACAACAGGCCGAGATTGATGGCCATGAAGCGCAAGAGTTTCTTCCGCACGCCTTCGACTTCCGGGTCGAGTGGCTTTTCTTGGTCTTCGTCGGCAATTGGCCTGGCCATGGCAAAAATTCCGGAACTTTCTTTCGATGAGCGCTCATAACGAAGAGGGCCCTGGATTGATAGAGGACCAATTCATAGAGGCCGCGCCGACCGTGCTGGAGACCGGCACTGAGGCGGCCGGCCAGCGCCTCGACCAGTGGCTGGCCGGAATGCTCGGGCCGGATATGTCGCGCAACCGGGTGCAGATGCTGATCAAGCAGGGCGCGGTCAGGATCGGCGGCAAGCCTGTTGACGAGGCCAAGCGCAAGCTGGCCGCCGGCGACGTGGTGTCGGTTATCATGCCGGAGCCGGCGCCGGCCACGCCGCAAGGCGAGGCGATCGCTCTCGACATCCTCTATGAAGATGCCGAGCTGATCGTCATCAACAAGCCGGCCGGGTTGGTTGTCCATCCCGGCGCCGGCAACTGGACCGGCACGCTGGTCAACGCGCTGATCCACCATTGCGGCGACAGCCTCTCCGGTATTGGCGGCGTCAAGCGGCCTGGCATCGTGCATCGGCTGGACAAAGAGACCAGCGGCGTCATGGTCGTCGCCAAGACCGATCGTGCCCACAAGGCGCTGTCGGAGGCCTTTGCCGACCATGGCCGGACCGGCGACCTCCAGCGCGCCTATCTCGCTTTGGTCTGGGGCATCCCGCCGAGGCCGACCGGCACGGTCGATGCACCGCTCGGCCGCGCCGCCGACCGGGTGCGCCGCGCCGTGGTGCCGGAAGGCCGTGACGACGCCCGCCACGCCGTCACCAATTTCACCGTGGTCGAGCGCTTCGGCGAGCAGCAGCAGGAGTTTGCGACGGCCAGCCTGGTCGAGTGTCGGCTGGAGACCGGCCGCACCCACCAGATCCGCGTCCACATGGCCCATATCGGCCATCCGGTGGTTGGCGATCCGGACTATGGCCAGGCCTTCCGCACCAAGGCCAACCGGCTGCCCGAGCCGCTGAAAACGACGGTGAAGGCATTTCCGCGACAGGCGCTGCACGCGCGCCTACTTGAATTTCGCCACCCGGCCACCCATTTAACGATGAGGTTCGAGGCGCCGTTACCGAGGGACATGGAGGCACTCGTCGGCGGCTTCCGCAAGCTCTGAACCCGTCATCAAGGCGCTTCAAGCCAACCATCAATAAACCTGACTGGCGTTGTTCACTTTGGCGTGACACACTGTTTCGTGTTGAACAAATGCCTGTCTTTTCTGGTTTTGTTCCTATATACACCAGTTGCCGCGAGCGAGCCTTTTGGTGCTCGCGTCACATGCCCGCCGCGTTTCGGGGGCATCACTCCAATAGAGAGGGGGCGCTACCATGGCCCAGTCACTACCCAGTATCGTTTCCGGCGAAGGCGGCCTCAGCCGCTACCTGGAAGAAATCCGCCGCTTTCCGATGCTTCAGCCGCAGGAAGAGTACATGCTCGCCAAGCGCTATGCCGAGCATGAGGATACCACGGCTGCGCACAAGCTCGTCACCAGCCATTTGCGGCTCGTCGCCAAGATCGCCATGGGCTATCGCGGCTACGGCCTGCCGATCGGCGAGGTGATCTCGGAAGGCAATGTCGGCCTGATGCAGGCCGTCAAGAAATTCGAACCGGAGCGCGGCTTCCGGCTCGCCACCTATGCCATGTGGTGGATCAAGGCCTCGATCCAGGAATACATCCTGCGCTCGTGGAGCCTGGTCAAGATGGGCACCACCGCCAACCAGAAGCGTTTGTTCTTCAACCTGCGCAAGGTGAAGGGCAAGATCCAGGCGCTCGACGACGGCGACTTGAAGCCCGAACAGATCGCCGAGATCGCCACAAGGCTCAACGTGTCCGAAGCGGAAGTGGTGTCGATGAACCGCCGCCTGTCGGGCGACGCCTCGCTCAACGCGCCCATCCGGGCGAGCGAAGGTGAGTCCGGCGAATGGCAGGACTGGCTGGTCGACGACCACGAAAGCCAGGAAGAGATGCTGATCGAGCAAGATGAGCTGGAAAATCGGCGCACCATGCTGTCCGGCGCTCTTGCCGTGCTCAACGAGCGCGAACGGCGCATCTTCGAGGCGCGTCGCCTCGCCGAGGAGCCGCTGACGCTGGAAGAGCTGTCGGCCGAGTTCGACATCAGCCGCGAGCGCGTGCGCCAGATCGAGGTGCGCGCCTTCGAGAAGGTGCAGGATGCGGTCAAGGCCGCCGCCAAGCGCCAGATGCAGGCGCTGCGCACCATCGAGGCACAGCCGGCGGCTTAAGGCTGCCGCGCATCGAACAATAACAAAACGGCGGCGCCAGGATCTGGCGCCGCCGTTTTTATTTTAGCTCAGCGTCCACGATTGACGAAGCCGGCGAACCAGCCCTTTCTCCCCGTCACTATACGGGGAGAAATGCCCGGCAGGGCAATGAGGGGCAGCGCCAAGTCTGCGAGCAATCGCATTCGGAGAGCCGGCGTGCGATCATGGCCGAACGCCGCGCCGCCCCTCATCCGCCCTTCGGGCACCTTCTCCCCGTGAACGGGGAGAAGGAAGGCTCACGCGGTCGGCTGCTTGGTCTTTCTCAGATAGGGCAGGATCGTATCGAAGGCGCCGAAGCGCTTGATCGCGTCTTCGTTGGAGACCGCGGCGGTGATGATCACATCCTCGCCCTGCTTCCAGTTGGCCGGCGTCGCCACCTGGTGCTTTGCCGTCAGCTGGATGGAATCGATGACGCGCAGTATCTCGTCGAAATTGCGGCCGGTGGTCATCGGATAGGTGAGCACCAGCTTGATCTTCTTGTCCGGGCCGATGACGTAGACCGAACGCACCGTGGCATTGTCGGCCGGCGTGCGGCCCTCCGAAGTCTCGCCGGCGCCCGCCGGCAGCATCTCGTAGAGCTTGGCGACCTTGAGTTCCTTGTCGCCGATCAGCGGATATTTCACCACCTGGCCGGTCGCGGTCTTGATGTCGTCCTGCCATTTGTCGTGGCTCGAAACCGGGTCGACCGAAATACCGATGATCTTGACGTTGCGTTTTTTGAATTCGCCCTCCAGCCCGGCCATGGTGCCAAGCTCGGTCGTGCAGACCGGCGTGAAGTTCTTCGGATGGCTGAAAAGCACCGCCCAGCCGTCGCCGATCCATTCATGGAAGCTGATTGTGCCTTGCGTGGTTTCGGCCGTGAAATCCGGCGCGATGTCGTTGATACGAAGACTCATGGCGTGTCCCTACCCTTTGACTTGCCGCCGGCACAGTCAGCCCGCCGGCGCCGCTTGGTCTTCTTAGCACTGTAGGAGCATCCTTAAAACGCTGGCGGACACCGGCGCCGGGACCTATGGCGAAATATTTTCGCCCATTTCGTGGAAATGCGGCATTTCTTCCGGGACACCCTCAGCCGGGCAGTGCTCAGGCCTTCTTCACCGCCAGGGTAACCGCCAGATCCTCCATGCGCTGAGCCAGCGCACCAAGCGCGCTGGTCAGCACGGAGTCACTCTTGTCG
Organism: Mesorhizobium sp. IMUNJ 23033; assembly: GCF_044778005.1. NCBI lineage: Bacteria > Pseudomonadati > Pseudomonadota > Alphaproteobacteria > Hyphomicrobiales > Phyllobacteriaceae > Mesorhizobium > Mesorhizobium sp. IMUNJ 23033. The sequence goes on along the minus strand of NZ_JBJACT010000031.1, from coordinate 83,699 downwards.
GCCTTGGTCAGCGCCTCGTCGCGCGTCTTGCGCAAGGTCAGTACTTCGCTTTCCATGCCCTTGACGCGTTTTTGCAGCTCCGAAAGCTCGTCCATGACCATGATGCCGGCCATGACGGTCAGCCGCTGGTCGCCGATCTCGCCAAAAGAGTCCTTCAGATGCGAAACATAGCGATCGAAGCGCTCGGCAAGATCGATCAGGTGCTCTTCCTGGCCCTCGTCGCAGGCCATGCGATACTGCTTGCCGTCGATTGAAACCGTAACCTGTGACATGGGCCTACCTGTCCAGTACCGCGCGAATGGTTTCCATCGCGGTCACCAGCCGACGTGACACTTCCTTGTTGGCATCTTCCAGCCGTTCGGCGCGCGCTTCGGAATTGTCGAGTTCTTGCGCCAGCCTGGAGCGGTCAGCGTTCATGCGCTGCACCTCTGCCTCGGCTTCCGAATAGTCGCGCTCGTGCTCGAGCTTGGCCGCGACGGCGTTTTCAAGGCCCTCGATGGCTTTACCCAGCCGGGCTATGACTTCCTTGAGCGTGGTTTCCCCGGTCATGGCTTCGTCCCTGCACCCTGCCCATCACCGAATCGTTTGCGTTCAGAACGCGTTATTCAGGAAAGATTAGGCGCCGTGTGAAGGCGACGTCAACAAAGCTCTCGCGACTGTCCCCTGCTAACGCTAATGTAGAGGGGTTGCGGCATCACAAGCCCGGCAAAAACGCACCGATTTGTTGACTCAAGGGCCGCGCCTGCTATGTGTCGCGCACCCTTTCCAGGCCTCTCCCAAGGCCCCAAACCCCCACCCCGGAGGAAGCATGACCTCGCGTGAACAGCATGATCGGATGGCCAACGCGATCCGTTTTCTCTCCATGGACGCCGTCGAGAAGGCAAATTCCGGCCACCCCGGCCTGCCGATGGGCTGCGCCGACATCGCCACGGTGCTGTTCACCCGCTTCCTGAAATTCGACGCCAAGGCTCCGCATTGGGCCGACCGCGACCGCTTCATCCTGTCGGCCGGCCACGGCTCGATGCTGCTCTATTCGCTGCTGCATCTGACAGGCTACGAGGACATGACCCTCGACCAGATCAAGAATTTCCGCCAGCTCGGATCGAAGACCGCGGGCCACCCGGAATACGGCCATGCCGAGGGCATCGAGACGACCACCGGCCCGCTCGGCCAGGGCCTTGCCAATTCGGTCGGCTTCGCGCTCGGCGAGCGCATCATGAACGCCGCCTTCGGCAACGACCTCGTCGACCACTACACCTATGTGCTGGCCGGTGACGGCTGCCTGATGGAAGGCGTCTCCCAAGAAGCCATCGCGCTGGCCGGCCACCTCAAGCTGAACAAGCTGATCGTCTTCTGGGACAACAACAACATCTCGATCGACGGCCCGGTGTCGCTCGCCGACAACACCGACCAGGTCGCCCGCTTCCAGGCCTCCGGCTGGAACGCCAGCCATATCGACGGCCAGGATCCGGAAGCGATCGCCTATGCCATCGAGGCGGCGCGCCATTCCGACAAGCCGACCATGATCGCCTGCAAGACGACGATCGGCTTCGGCGCCCCGACCAAGGCCGGCACCAACAAGGCGCATGGCTCGCCGCTCGGCGCCGAGGAAATCGCCGGCGCAAGGAAGTTCTTCGGCTGGGATTCGGCCCCCTTCGAGATTCCGGCCGACATCCTCGACGCCTGGCGCGCTGCCGGCAAGGCTGGCGTCAAGTCGCGCACCGACTGGGAAGGCCGCCTCGCCAAGGCCGACGCCAAGCTGCAGGCCGAGTTCGAGCGCCGCGTCAGTGGCAAGCTGCCGTCGAATTTCGACGCCGTCATCGCCGACTACAAGAAGAAGCTCTCAGCCGACAAGCCGAAGGTCGCCACCCGCAAATCGTCGGAAATGGCACTGGAAATCATCATTGGCGCAGTGCCGGAGACCATCGGCGGCTCCGCCGACCTGACCGGCTCCAACAACACCAAGACCAGCCAGACCAAGAACATTACCCCGGACGACTACGGCCAGCGCTATGTCCATTACGGCGTTCGCGAGCACGGCATGGCGGCAGCACTCAACGGCCTGACGCTGCATGGCGGCCTGATCGCCTATGGCGGCACGTTCATGTGCTTCTCCGACTATGCCCGTCCGTCGATGCGCCTTGCCTCGCTGATGGGCATCGGTTCGATCTTCGTCATGACCCATGATTCCATCGGCCTTGGCGAAGACGGCCCGACCCACCAACCGGTCGAGCATCTGGCGGCACTGCGCGCCATTCCGAACCATTTTGTGTTCCGCCCGGCCGACGCGGTCGAAACCGCCGAATGCTGGCAGCTGGCGATCGAATCGAAAAAGACGCCGTCGACGCTGGCGCTGACCCGCCAGAACCTGCCGACGGTGCGCACCGAATACGCCGCCAAGAACCTCAGCGCTTCCGGCGCCTACGAGCTTGCCGCCGCCAGCGGCGAAGCGGCGGTGACGATCTTCGCCACCGGTTCCGAAGTCGAGATCGCGCTTGGCGCGCGCGACTTGCTGGAGAAGCACGGCCATCCGACCCGCGTCGTCTCGGTGCCCTGCTTCGAACTGTTCGACCTGCAGAGCGATGATTACCGCAAGAAGACGATCGGCAACGCGCCGGTGAAGATCGCCATTGAGGCCGGCATCCGCCAGGGCTGGGATCACCTCATCGGCACCGACGGCATCTTCATCGGCATGACCGGCTTTGGCGCCTCCGGCACCATCGAGCAGCTCTATCCGCATTTCGGCATCACCGCGGATGCGGCCGCGAAGGCGGCGGAAGCCCGCCTGCACGGCAAGTAAGGCATTGAGGGCCGGCGCGCGAATTGCTTCAGGCGATTTCGCGGGCTGGCCCAACCTAATCGATTTAAATCCAGGCCCTGCATGGCTGGATTCTTCGCCCGTCCGCCGCTATGAAGCAGCAGACCCAATTGCCTTCCAGCTCCCAGGGAGAGAAAAATGACCGTCAGAGTTGCCATCAACGGATTTGGCCGCATCGGCCGCAACATCCTGCGCGCCATCCATGAATCCGGCCGCAAGGACATCGACGTCGTCGCCGTCAACGACCTCGGCCCGGTCGAGACCAACGCGCACCTGCTGCGCTACGATAGCGTGCATGGCCGCTTCCCGCACGAGGTGTCGGTGTCCGGCGACCAGATCACCGTCGGCAAGGAGACCTTCAAGGTCACCGCCATCAAGGACCCGACGCAGCTGCCGTGGAAGGAACTCGGCATCGATATCGCGCTCGAATGCACCGGCATCTTCACCGCCCGCGACAAGGCCGCCGCGCACCTGACCGCCGGCGCCAAGCGCGTCCTCGTCTCGGCGCCGGCAGAGGGCGCCGACCTCACGGTCGTCTACGGCATCAACCACGACAAGCTGACCAAGGACCACATCGTCATCTCGAACGCCTCCTGCACCACCAACTGCTTGGCGCCGCTGGCCGCAGTGCTGCACGACGCGGTTGGCATCGAGAAGGGCATGATGACGACGATCCACTCCTACACCGGCGACCAGCCGACGCTGGACACCATGCACAAGGACCTCTACCGCGCCCGCGCCGCGGCCCTCTCGCAGATCCCGACCTCGACCGGTGCCGCCAAGGCGATCGGTCTGGTGCTGCCCGACCTCAAGGGCAAGCTCGACGGCATCTCGATCCGCGTGCCGACCCCGAACGTCTCGGTCGTCGACCTCAAGTTCATCGCCAAGCGCTCGACCACCGTGCAGGAAATCAACGAGGCCGTGATCGCCGCCTCCAACGGCAAGCTGAAGGGCATCCTCGGCGTCACCCATCACCCGAACGTCTCGATCGACTTCAACCACGATCCGCACTCCTCGGTCATGGCGCTCGACCAGACCAAGGTCATGGACGGCAACTTTGTTTCGGTGCTGTCCTGGTACGACAATGAATGGGGCTTCTCCAACCGCATGGGCGACACCGCCGTCGCTTTCGGCAAGACCATCGCCTGATCGCAAGGCTCTCTTTTCGAGACCTGAAACGCCCGGCTTTGCCCGGGCGTTTTTCGTTATGCACGACATGATCGTTGCGGCATTCCGGGCGACAGGGAATATCGGGCAGGGTCTGGCTTCCCTTGGATTGTGGCCGAGGCGCCAAACTATCCGGAAATCAGCGGCATAGGCCAAAAAGCCACCCTCCCGCCTTGCACTGGTCACGTCTTCGCCTCACTCTCCCGTAATTCGATGAGAACGCGAATGTGAGGGGCAAATTCGGATGGAGCATGCGATCTATCTCGTGACGCTGATCGGCACCGCGCTTGTCGTTGCCGCCGCGTTTTCGAGCCTGATCGCATTCCGCTTCGGCGCCCCCCTGCTGCTGCTGTTCCTCTGCATTGGTCTCGCCACCGGAACCGATGGCCTCGGCATCGAATTCGACAATGCGCGGCTGGCTTATTTTGCCGGCTCACTGGCGCTCGCCGTCATCCTGTTCGATTCCGGTTTCGGCACGCCGCTCAACGCCCTGCGCCAGGCGGCCGGGCCGGCGCTGTCGCTGGCGACCGTCGGCGTCATTCTGACCACCGGCCTGTTCGGCGCCGCCGCCTATTACCTGCTCGACCTCACCTGGCTGGAATCCTTCCTGCTCGGCGCCGCCGTCGCCTCGACCGATGCGGCTGCCGTGTTCTTCCTGCTGCGCGCCGGCGAGATCAATCTGCGCGAACGCGTGCGTGCAACGCTCGAAGTCGAATCCGGCACCAACGACCCGATCGCCATCTTCCTGACCATCACCTTGGTCGAGATCATCGCCGCCCACGCCAATCCGGAAACCAATGTCCTGGTCACCAACCTTGTCCTCGGCTTCCTGCTCAATATGGGCCTTGGCGCCGTCGTCGGCGTGCTCGGCGGTCTCGCCATCGTGCGCCTGGTCGACCGGCTCAACCTCGACCATGGCCTGTTGCCGATCTTCGTGCTGACCCTGTCGCTGATGGTGTTCGCCGCCGCCGGCGCCATCGGCGGTTCCGGTTTCCTCGCGGTGTATCTGGCGGGGCTGGTCGCCGGCAATTCCGACATCCGCGCCGTCACCATCCTGAAGCGCTTCCAGGACGGCATGTCGTGGCTGGCGCAGATCATCATGTTCCTGATCCTCGGCCTGTTCGCCACGCCCTCGCAATTTCCGGCGATCCTGGTGCCGGCGGTGCTGCTTGGCCTGTTCCTGATCTTCGTCGCCAGGCCGATCGCCGTCTGGCTCTGCCTGATCCCGTTCCGCCTGCCCCGTCCCGAGATCGCCTTTGTCTCCTGGGTCGGTCTGCGTGGCGCGGTGTCGATCCTTTTGGCCATCACGCCGCTGCTCGGCGGCCTGGAAAACGGCCGCACCATCTTCAACACCGCCTTCATCATCGTGCTGGTGTCGCTTGTCATCCAGGGCTGGACCGTCGGGCCTCTGGCGCGCCGCCTCGGCCTGATCGTGCCGGCCCGGCTCGGGCCGCTGGACAAGGTCGAACTTGAACTGCCGGGCTCGGCCCATCACGAACTGCTCGCCTATCGCGTCGCGCCGGGCAGTCCAGTGGCGCGCGGCGAACGCATCCCACGCTGGGCCAGGCCCTCGCTGGTGCTGCGCGACGGCCGCTCGATGCGCTTCCAGGACATGGGCCGGCTTGCCGCCGGCGACCACGTCTACATCTTCGTGCCGGACCGCTATCCGCGCCTGCTTGACAAGCTGTTTGCCAGCCGCGCCTTGGTCGACCCCGAGGATGCCGACTTCTTCGGCGCCTTCGCCGTCGATCCGACACGCTCGGCCGCGGAACTGGAAGCCGCCTATTCGCCGGGCCTGACCGAGGCCGAGAGCAAGCTGACCATCGGCGCCCTGGTCACAGAGCGCCTTGGCAGCCATGCCGAATATGCTGACCGTGTCCTGCTCGGTCCGATCGAGCTGATCGTGCGCGACGTCGACGACAAGGGCAAAATCACAGGCCTTGGCCTGTCCTTCGAACCGACCGCACCGGTGGCGCGCGTGCCGGTGTTCCTGAGCGCCGGCGAAATCCGCGACCGCCTCGCCGCCTTCGTCCGCAGATGGCGCAAGCCGGCCGAAGTGCCTGCTGCCGAGCTTCATGCGGAGGAAGCACCGGGGCCGGCCAATGAAAAGGCCGCGAGCGAAAGCTGATCTTTCGAGGCGACATCATTTTTGCGCGCGCGCCTTCACGCGGGCCTTGCATCGTCGTCGGTGCGGGGTATGGTCCCGGCGATTTTTCGCGAAAAGGGATCAGCATGGCCGGCTTCAAGACACTGGACGACATCGGCAACATCTCCGGCAAGCGCGTGCTGGTGCGCGTCGACCTCAACGTTCCCGTCACTGAGGGCAAGGTCACCGACGTCACCCGCATCGAGCGCATCGCCCCGACCCTGGCCGAATTGTCCGGCAAGGGCGCCAAGGTCATCCTGCTTGCCCATTTCGGCCGTCCCAAGGACGGCCCGACCCCGGAGTTCTCGCTGGAGCCGATCGCCAACGCGACGGCGGAGGTGCTCGGCCGACCCGTCGGCTTCGCATTGGACTGCATTGGCGACACAGCGGCAAGCGCCGTCGCCGCCATGAACAAGGGCGAAGTGCTGCTGCTCGAAAACACCCGCTTCTACAAGGCCGAGGAGAAGAACGATCCGGCCTTCACCGAAAAGCTCGCCGCCAATGGCGATATCTTCGTCAACGACGCCTTCTCCGCCGCCCACCGCGCCCATTCATCGACCGAAGGGCTGGCGCATCTCTTGCCGGCCTATGCCGGCCGCACCATGCAGGCCGAACTCGACGCGCTGGAAAAGGGCCTCGGCAATCCGGTTCGCCCGGTCGTCGCCATCGTCGGCGGCGCTAAGGTCTCGACCAAGATCGACCTCTTGATGAACCTGGTGAAGAGGGTCGACGCGCTGGTCATCGGCGGCGGCATGGCCAACACCTTCCTCGCCGCGCGCGGCACCGCCGTCGGCAAATCGCTGTGCGAGCACGACCTTGCCACCACCGCCAAGCAGATCATGATCGAAGCGGCCGAAGCCGGCTGCGCCATCATCCTGCCGGTCGACGGCGTCGTGGCGAAAGAGTTCAAGGCGGGTGCGGCCAGCGAAACCGTCGCCATCTCGGAGGTGCCGGCCGACGGCATGATCCTCGATGTCGGCGAGAAAACCGTGAAAGCCGTCGCCGACTGGATCGACCGCGCCGCGACGCTGGTCTGGAACGGTCCGCTCGGCGCCTTCGAGATCGCGCCTTTCGACCATGCGACGGTGGCAGCGGCCAGGCACGCAGCGGCCCGCACCAAGGCCGGCAAGCTGGTCTCGGTGGCCGGCGGCGGCGATACGGTGGCGGCACTCAACCATGCCGGTGTGGCCGACGACTTCACCTATGTCTCGACCGCCGGCGGCGCCTTCCTGGAATGGATGGAGGGCAAGCCATTGCCGGGCGTCGAGGTGCTGAAGCGCTGAGAGCGTCTGGCTTGAGCGATCAATACTAGGAGAGCGCGCCGGGGCGGCCGCAACTTTCAATCGATTCGAGCTTTCCGGCGTCATTTCTTTGGCGGTAATGTTCTGCTAGCGCGGAAACAACACCGTCAAGGAGAAGCAAAATGAGCGAACGTCTCGAAGACATTGCCGCCGCGATCGTCGCCGACGGCAAGGGCCTCTTGGCCGCCGATGAAAGCTCCGGCACCATCAAGAAGCGTTTCGACGTCATCGGCGTCGAATCGACCGCCGACAGCCGCCGCGATTACCGCGAGATGATGTTCCGCGCCAAGGACGCGATGACGAAATACATTTCCGGCGTCATCCTCTATGACGAAACCATCCGCCAGAAGGCCGCCGACGGTACGCCGCTGGTCGACATCATCAAGGCTTCAGGCGCCATCCCCGGCATCAAGGTCGACGCCGGCGCCAAGCCGCTGGCCGGTTTTCCCGGCGACACCATCACCGAAGGCCTCGACGGCCTGCGCGAGCGGCTCGCTGAGTATTACAAGATGGGCGCGCGCTTCGCTAAATGGCGCGCGGTGATCGACATCGACGTCGCCAAAGGCGTGCCGTCGGCCACCTCGATCGGCTCCAACGCCCATGCGCTGGCCCGCTATGCGGCGCTTTGCCAAGAGGCCGGCATCGTGCCGATCGTCGAGCCGGAGGTGCTGATGGACGGCGCCCACGACATCGACACCTGCTACGAGATCAGCAAGGCGACGTTGACGAAGCTCTACACCGAGCTTTATGCGGCCCGCGTTGTCCTCGAAGGCACCATCCTCAAGCCCAACATGGTTTTGGCCGGCAAGAAGTCGGGCAAGGTAAGTAGTCCGGAAGAAGTCGCCGAACGGACCATAAAGCTGTTCCGCGAGATGGTGCCGTCGGCGGTGCCGGGCATCGCCTTCCTCTCCGGCGGGCAATCGGACGAGGAAGCCACCGCCAACCTCAACGCCATCAACGTCATCGGTCCGCATCCGTGGAAACTGAGCTTCTCCTACGGCCGCGCCTTGCAGGCCGCCCCGCAGAAGGCCTGGAGCGGCAAGGCGGAAAATGTTGCCGCCGGCCAGGCCGCCTTTGCCCATCGCGCGCGCATGAACCATCTGGCGGCGCTCGGACAATGGCAGCCGGCGCTGGAAAAGGCCGCCTGACCATACCTCTTCTGTCTTGATCCGGACCCGGGCCGTGTGCCCGGGTTTTGTTTGCCCGGTTGTTGGGCCAGCCCTCCCGCATGACCATGTCCTCCCCGGAAAAACAGGCGGTCATGTCGGTTTGCGCCGACCCCGAACGTCCTTGGGGCGAACGACAGGGAGAAAGTTCATGCCAAACAACAAGATCGTTTCGCGGGAAGACTGGTTCGAAGCACACAAGGCGCATCTGGCGCGCGAAAAGGAACTCACGCGCTTTCGCGACCGCATCGCCGCCGAGCGGCGCGACTTGCCCTGGCTCAAGATCAGAAAGGACTACGTCTTTGAAACCGGGAAGGGCCCGAAGAAACTGGCCGACCTGTTCGCGGGCAAAAGCCAGCTGATCGTCTACCACTTCATGTTCGGCCCAGGCGCCGACTACCGCTGCGAAGGCTGTTCGTTCCTCGCCGACCACATCGACGGCGCCAACCTGCATCTCAAACACCACGACGTGTCACTGGTCGTGGTGTCGCGGGCGCCGCTGGCCGAACTGCTGCCCTACAAGCAGCGCATGGGCTGGAAATTCGACTGGGTGTCGTCCTACGCCTCGGACTTCAATTTCGACATGCAGGTCTCTTTCACCGACAAGCAGATCGCGGCGGGCGACACCACCTACAATTTCGAGACGCGTCCCCGGACATCGAAGGATCTTCCCGGCGCCAGCGTGTTCTACGGCGATGCGGCCGGCGACATCTTCCTGACCTTCATGACACGCGCCCGTGGCGGCGACCCGCTGATCGGCGCCTACCACTATCTCGACATGACGCCCAAGGGCCGCAACGAGACCGGTCCCTACAACGGGCTGATGGACTGGGTGCGGCTGCATGACGAATACCAGGAGAGGCGCCAGGCTGAGCACGATTGCTGCCGCTGACGAGAGTGGCAGCCGCGCAAGCCCGTTCATTTGCGGCGCCGCATGCGCTAAAGGGCTGGTTGCAATCCGTTCAATGGTATCGCCATGCGTTTTCCAGCCCTCCTCACCTGGCTCGCCTTCCCGGTCTATATCTGGCAGGGGCTTGGCGTGCGCCGCCGCACCACCCGCATGCTGCCGGCGCAGGGGCCGGTCATGCACGAAATATCAGGCAGGCAGCCGGCGATCTCGCTGCTGGTGCTGGGCGATTCCTCGGCCGCTTCGGTCGGCATCGGCAATTCCGAGGACGGGCTTGCCGCGCAGCTGGCCGCGTTGATCTCGCAAGGCACCGGCCGCGTCGTGCGCTGGCGGGCGGCCGGCTTCAATTCGGCAACGTCGGGCCAAATCCGCGATCATGTCCTGCCCAATCTGTCGGCCGATTCGTGGACGCATATCGTGCTGGCCATCGGCACCAACGACACCAAGAACTTTCATTCGGTGCCGCGCTTCAAGAAGGAGTTCGGCGGCCTGCTCTATGCGCTGCGCGCCAAATGGCCGGAGGCGCGCGTGGTGTGGTCGCCGGTGCTGGAATTCACCCGCGCGCCGGCCATGCCGCCACTGCTCGGCAAGATCCTCGAAATTCGCGCCACCGAGATGAACCGCATGGGCGAGCGCCTCTGTCTCGAGCGCGGTGCAGTGCCGGCGCCGCGGCTGCCGATCACCAACCCGGAGGCCGGCTTTGCCTCCGACGGTTTTCATGCCTCGGAGGCCGGTTACCGGGCCTGGGCCGAGCATCTGGTCGGCCTGGTGTTGGCGGATGGGCAAGGCGAGGCGCTGTAGCGGCTTGCGCCCTTACCCCCAATGGCCGAGCAGCGCCGTTATCGAGATCGCCGCCATGGCCAGCACCGCCAGCTTCCAGAAGTCGCTGCGCCGCTTCAGCCCCGGCCAGCCGAGCGGCTTGATCAGCTGGATTGCCATGATGCCAATGATGACGAGAGCGAGGAGTTTCGACATGCCGCTTTTGACCAGCATCGCGCGCGGCTGTCAAAGCGGTTCTCCCGTCATCTCAGCCGGCTGAGCCGTTCCTGACAAAAGACCCGTTTCTAAGGCACTCGCACGCTAACCCAACGCCTTCTTCGACGGCCTGACATCCTCCTGACAGACTGCTGTCAGGAGGGGTGTGCGATGATGCTCTCATCAAACACAGGAGAGTCGTCATGAACGGTTTTACGATTATGCGCAGCGTCCAGCACTATGTCGGCAAGATCCGCACCATACGCAACGAGATCCGCACCCAGCGTTTTATGAACGATCTGCCGGCGCACATCCGCAAGGACATTGGCTGGCCGGACATGTATGCCAACGGCCGCCACATCGATAGCTGAGATGTTTTTTTACGCGCCGCGCTTGGCTGCGGAGGCAGCGACGCCCAGATGTAACTCGCGGGGCTGCTGAAGGCTCCTGACAGTATGCTGTCAGGAGCGGCGTGCGATAAAGCGGTTAAGTTCAGGAGAAAGACATGGCCTTCATCCCTGCAAAAGCCTCGGCCTGGTTCGAGATTCCCGTCACCGACATGGACCGCGCCCGCGCCTTCTATGCGTCGGTGCTGCAGAACGATCTGGTGCTCGAGGAGAGCGGCCCGAATCCGATCGCCATGTTCAGCGCGCAGGAGCGGATGGCATCTGGCCACGTCTATCCCGGCAAGCCGGCAGCACCGGGAACCGGCCCGACGATCCATTTGTCGGTGGCCGCGCCCATCGAGGATGCGATGGAGCGGGTAACGCAAAATGGCGGCCAGGTCGTCTCGCCGGCGATCTCCATTCCAGCCGGCACATTCGCTTATTGCCTCGACCCTGACGGCAACAGTTTCGGCCTTTTCGTCTAGGTACGCGCATGGTGAAAAGCTGGAACGATAGGCTGAACACAGCGGGGATCAACGGCATCAAACCGTCGCCGCGCACGGTGGCCGACGTCGTCGAAGGCCAGTCGATGCTGGTGCCGACGGCACGCCAGGTCGACGATTTCATCCGCTCCATTCCCAAGGGCGTCGAAATGGATGTCCGCGCCCTGCGCACCGCTTTAGCCATCGAGCACGGTGCCGAAGTGACATGTCCGGTCACCATCGGCTATCATCTGCGCACCGTCGCGGAGGCCGCCAATGAGGATCTGGAGCGCGGCATGTCGCTGAGTGACGTCGCACCCTTCTGGCGGGTGATCGACGCCAAGACGCTGACAACGAGGAAATTGTCCTTCGGCGCGGAGTTCGTCGCCGCGCAGCGCAAGCGCGAAGGGCTAAAACCATAATGCATGTCGCCCGACCACGACATGCATAAAGACAACGCCGAGGGACCATACGATGCGCCGTGCCGACAGGCTCTTCCAGATCGTGCAGCATCTGCGCGGTGGCCGTCTGGTCACTGCCCAGAAGTTGGGCACATGGCTCGAGGTTTCCGAGCGAACCATCTACCGCGACATCGCCGATCTGCAGTCGACCGGGGTGCCGATCGACGGCGAGGCGGGCGTTGGCTACATGATGAGGGAGGGTTTCGACCTTCCGCCGCTGATGTTCACGCGTGACGAGATCGTGGCGCTGGTCGCGGGCGCCCGCATGGTGCGGGCCTTTGGCGGCGCCGCCATGGCCAGGGCCGCCGACGAGGCGCTTGTCAAGATCGGCGCCGTGCTGCCCGACGCCGAGAAAGACCGCATCGCCCGTACCGAGATCCATACGCCGATGTGGGTGGTGAGCGATGCCGCGCGCGAGGCGATCGACCTGATCGAGCGCGCCGTCGAGAAACGCCAGGTGCTGACCATCGACTACTCGGACGAGGCCGGCCGCGGCACCGCGCGCGACATACGGCCGCTCGGCCTGTGGTTCTGGGGCAAGGTGTGGACGCTGGTCGCCTGGTGCGAGATGCGCGACGATTTTCGCGCCTTCCGCATCGACCGCATCGCTTCGGTCGTGATCGCCGGCCGCATCTTCAAGCCGGAACGCGGTAAGCAGCTGGCTGATTTCTACCGGGCGGTGGAGCGCAGCGAAGACTACGGCATGACGCCGGATCGGGCGGCGCGTAGCTGAGGCAGCGCGAGACAACCGATGAAAAAGCCCGCTCGAAGCGGGCTTTTTTGTTGGTTGCCGAGAAGCTTACTCCTCGTCCGCTTCCTCATCCTTGTCTTTCGACTTCAAGGCCGAAAGCTTGGCGAAGACGGCGTTGGCATCGAGCTCGGCATCCTCGTCCTTGGGCTTTTCCGGCGCCGGCACCAACCGTTCGGTCAGCGCCGCCGGTAGCAGCGTATCGCCGACAGGCTGCGCCTGCTCGCGGCCGCGCGAGGCGCGATTGACTTCCATGTCGAGGTCGATCTGCGAGGCCAGACCCAGCGTCACCGGGTCCATCGGCTGCAGATTGGCCGAATTCCAGTGCTTGCGCTCGCGGATCTGGTCGATCGTCGACTTGGTGGTGCCGACGAGGCGCGAGATCTGCGCGTCCTTCAGCTCCGGATGGTTGCGCACCAGCCACAGGATGGCGTTCGGCCGGTCCTGGCGCTTCGACAGCGGCGTGTAGCGCGGACCCTTGCGCTTGGATTCCGGCACCCGCACCTTGGGGTCAGAGAGCTTCAGACGATGGTTTGGATCCTTCTCGGCGCGCGCGATCTCGTCGCGGGTCAGCTGACCGGTCATAATCGGGTCCATGCCCTTGATGCCTTGCGCCGATTCGCCGTCGGCGATCGCCTTGACCTCGAGCGGATGCAGCCCGCAGAACTGCGCGATCTGCTCGAAGGAGAGCGCAGTGTTGTCGACCAGCCAGACGGCGGTCGCCTTGGGCATCAGCAGCGTATTGGCCATTTTAAAAATCCTTCTCGTTCGCCCGCGTTCCCGCGCGGGCGGTGGTTTTAGAGCCACCAAAATGGGAAATTCGCGGCCTGTATAACCGCTCCGCTGTCATTTCGCAATGTTTTTGGGAAAGTCGCGGCAAGAGCGGCGACAGAGCATGGCAACGGCCGATCAGCGATCGGCGGTCGGTACCGCCGCAAGGGGCGGGCCACAAAGACAAAACCCGCCGGACAGGGTCCAGCGGGCTCGGAGCCGGCGACGCAAAACTGTCAGCGGCGGCTCTGGCTTCTTTCGGCAGGTCCGGCCTTTCGGGCCGGACCTGCCGGAAAATCAAATCGCCTGGCGGGCGATTCTCTCGATGTCGCCACGGTTGATGCCGAGGTCGTGCAGCTGACGGGCGTTGAGCTTGTTCAGCTCGCGCACGGTTTCGTTGTACATGCGCCAGTTACGGTAAGCGCGGATCGGGTTCATGGTAGTCCTCCATTTGTTGGATCAAATCGTTTCGATGCCGCTTAGATAGGCATCGTTGCCCAAGAAATGAACGGACGCTTTTGCATGGCCGCAATGCAATTGTGCATTGCAGCATTAAGCCTTTGTTCAGGATGCAGCAGGCGACGCGCGCACCCAGGATCCTAGCCGACGTCGAGCACGATCTTGCCGATATGCTCGCCCTCCTCCATCCGCTCATGCGCCCGCCAGGCATCCGTGAGCGGGTAGATCATGTCCATGACCGGCGCTATCCTGCGGGTGCCGAGCAGCGGCCACACCTGCGCCTCGAGCGCGGCGGCGATTGCCGCCTTGAATTCGACGGTGCGTGGCCTGAGCGTCGAGCCGGTATGGGTGAGCCGCTTGACCATGATCTTGGAGAAATCGGCGCTCGCCACGGCGCCGCCCTGCAAGGCGATCTGCACGATGCGGCCTTCTATCGCCGCCGCCTCGTAATTGCGCACGATGTAGTCGCCGCCGACCATGTCGAGGATGACATTGGCGCCCTTGCCGGCGGTCGCGTCCTTGACCGCGGCGACAAAATCCTCTTCGCGGTAGTTGATCGCCCGGTCGGCGCCGAGCTTGAGGCAGGCGTCACATTTCTCCTTGCTGCCGGCGGTGGTGATGACGTAGGCGCCGAAGGCGGATGCCAGCTGGATCGCCGTGGTGCCGATGCCTGACGAGCCGCCATGGACGAGCAGCGTCTCGCCGCTTTTCAGGCCGCCGCGCTCGAAGACATTGTGCCAGACGGTGAAATAGTTCTCCGGCACCGCCGCCGCCTCGGTGTGGGTGAAGCCGGCCGGCAGCGGCAGCACGCTGCCGGCATGCACCTTGACATATTCGGCATAGCCGCCGCCTGGCGTCAGCGCGCAGACCCGGTCGCCGATGCGCCAGCGCGATATCTCGTCGCCCAGGGCCGCCACTTCGCCCGACGCTTCGAGGCCCGGCAGGTCGGACGCGCCGGGTGGCGGCGGATAGGCGCCCTTGCGCTGCTGCACATCGGGCCGGTTGACGCCGGCAGCGCGAACCCGGATCAGGATCTCGCCCGGACCGGGCATGGGTACGTCGCGCGTTTCCGGCTTCAGCACCCGTGGGCCGCCGGGTTCGGAAATCGCAATGGCCGTCATCTTCGCCGGAATTTTCTGTGCGCTCGCCATGAACTGTCCCGTCTCGAATATGCCGCTCTGTCGCCGGCTGTTTGCATCAGCACCCCTGCCCTATGTATGCTGATTGCCAAATCAGGCAAATGCTGAATCAGGGAGGAGCGACGATGGCGATCTTCGACGACGAACCCAAAAAGAAAGCCCGTCCGCACGAGATCGGACAGGATCTGGCGCTGCTTTCGGTCGGCGAGCTCACCGAGCGGATCGGCATCCTGCGCGACGAGATCGCCCGGCTGGAAGGCGAGCTCAAGAGCAAAAGCACGACCAAATCCGCTGCCGAGGCGCTGTTTCGCCGTGGATGATTTCCACCGATAGGCCTTCGGAGCTGCGACGCGCGCCGCTGAAAAGCCCGAATGCCACTGTCTTCAGACCTGCGCCCCGAAATTCCAGCCGGATCAAAACATGTTCGCAACCTACAGGCCGATCCTTTCGCTGCTTCGCGGCACCGCCTTCCTGCTCGCAGCCTCCGGTCTGCACGGGCTGCTTCTGCCGCTGCGCGGCCAGGTGGAAGGGTTTTCAACGGCATCGCTCGGCCTGATGGGCACGGCCTGGGCCGGCGGCTTCGTCACCGGCTGTTTCTTTGCGCCTCGCATCGTGCGGCGCGCCGGCCATGTCAGGGCCTTCGGCGCCTTTGCCGCGTCGGGCGCCATCGTCGCCCTGCTCACCGGCCTCGTCATCGACGAATATATCTGGATCCTGCTGCGCGCCTTCACCGGCTTCACCATGGCCGGCGCCTTCATGGTCATCGAAAGCTGGCTGAACGAGAAGGCCACCAACGAGAACCGCGGCACCGTCTTCGGCCTTTACATGATGGTCACCTACGCCTCGATCATGGGCGGCCAGATGATCGTTGCAGGCGGCGACGTGAAATCGGCCTCGCTGTTCATGATCACCGGCATATTGTTCTGCCTGTCGCTAATCCCGACCGCCGTCTCGTCGGCTTCGCACCCCAAGCCGCTGCAGGACGTCAAGCTCGACGTCAAAGGGCTCTATGCCAATTCGCCGGTTTCGGCGATCGCCTGCCTGCTGATCGGCATCGCCAATGGCGCCTGGGGCACGCTGGGCGCAGTCTATGGCGCCCGCATCGGCATTTCCACGGCCGAGATCGCGCTGATGATGAGCCTCGTGGTCGTTGCCGGCGCCGCCATGCAGCTTCCGGCCGGGCGTCTGTCCGACAAGACCGATCGCCGTTTCGTGCTGGCCGGCGCTGCCTTCGGCGCGGCATTGTTCGCCATCCTGATGTTCCTGTTCGAACCGCGCTCCAGCCTGTTCGTCATCGTCTTCACCGCCGCCTATGGCGCCTTCGCCTACACGCTCTATTCGATCGCCGTGGCGCATGCCAACGACCACGCCCGCGCCGAGGACTTCGTCAAGGTCTCCGGCGGCCTGCTGCTGCTTTATGGCTTCGGCACCATGATCGGCCCGTTGCTGGCAGCCGGCCTGATGGGCTGGTTTCGTCCCGAGGGACTGTTTCTTGCAACCGCGCTCGCGCATCTTTGCCTGGCCGCCTACACGCTGCTGCGCATCAGCCGCCGCGCTCCGGTGCCGATCGAAGATCGCGACGCGTTCACGACGCAGCCGGCCGACCGCTCGGTCACACCGGAAGCCTTGCGGCTTGATCCGCGCAGAAAGAATGAAACCAATGGTTGAGATTTCGGGAGCTTTGCCCCACAAATAAGGCATGATCTTTTCCGACGCCTTCATGGCGATCGCCGATCCGAACCGGCGCTACCTTCTCGAAGAGCTCCGGCGCGGCCCGAAGACCGTCAACGAACTCGCTGCCGGGCTGCCAGTGTCGCGCCCGGCCGTTTCCCAGCATTTGAAAGTGCTGCTCGACGCGGGCCTGGTCAACGCCAAGGCCGAAGGCACCAGGCGCGTCTATGCGGTGAGCAGCGCCGGCTTCCTCGGATTGAACGTCTGGCTCGACCAGTTCTGGGAAGCCGGGGAGCTTGGGTCGCCCGGAAGCTGAGACATCGTCGGCCAGATTTCGGCGATCGGCGCTAACCGTTGTTGTAGGGAAACAGCTTGAAATAGGGCTGCGCTTCCTCGATCACGCGGGCCACCGACGGCCGCGCGAGCAGGCGGTCGTGGTAGCGCTTTACTGCCGGGTAGTTGTCGCCGAACGGCTCGACCTTGTTGGCATAGAACAAGGCCGGCGCCGCGGCGCAGTCGGCCATGGTGAAGGCATCGCCCACCGCCCATGTCCGCGACTGCATCTCCCTTTCGATGATGGCGTAGGAGCCACGCAGCTGGGCGCGGGCCTGCTCGACGCCGAACGGATCGGTGTTGCCTTCCGGCCGCAGGCGGTCGCCGACGACCTTCTGCATCGGCTCCTGGACATAGAAATCGTAGAAGCGATCGGCCAGGCGAACCTGACGGGCAAGATCGATATCGGCCGGGATCAGGTCGACCGGTCCGGGGTAATGCGCGTTGAGGTATTCGATGACGATGGTCGATTCCGGCACCGTATGGCCAAGCGCCTCGTCCTGCAGCACCGGCATCTTGCCGGCGGGCGACAGCTTCAGGAAGGCGGCACGCGACTGCTCGTTGCCGAGATCGACGATGACGGAGTTGAACGGCGTGCCGTTCTCGTAGAGCGCGATGAGCGGCTTCCAGCAGAAGGACGCCAGCGGGTGGAGATGCATGGTCAGAGACATTGTCTGCTCGCTTCTTTCTTAGGCAATTCCAGGAAAAGTGTGTAGCGGTTTTCCGTCCGGAATTGCGTCAAAACAAAAAGGATAGAGCGGTTCTGCGTTTCCGTGAAACGGTGAACCGCTCTGGTCATCGATTTCAATAGTGAGGCACGTGCTTACCTATCGCCGCAAGTCCGACCTGACAGTGACCGCGCTCAGCCTGCCTGGCTATGCGTCGCGATGGCGGCGACGATTTCCGGCCAGTCATCGGGATGCAGTTCGTGGCCGCCGCCTTCGATCCGCACCAGCCTTGCACCAGCGACCGCCTCGGAAAGAGCGGCGCCATGCTCGACCGGGAAGATCGGGTCCGCCGTGCCGTGGATGACGAGGAGCGGAGCCTTCATGTTATGCAAGCGGCCCTTCCAGTCCTCACCACCTTGAAGCATGAAGTGGTTGGTCGCGCTCAAAAGGCCACCGGAGCGGTCGTAGTCTTGCTCGACGAACGCTCTCGTCCGTTTCTCGTCGAACGGATGCGCAATGCCGGCGATGGCGCGCGCGTCACTGACCACGAAGCCTATCACCTGGTCACGATCCGCCCAATCGACCTTCGCGCCTTCGGCCGAATGCTCCCGATAGGCATCGGTCGTTCCGGGCAGACGGGACGTGTCCACGCCCATCGGCGAACTGCTGACGACCGTGAGCGTCGTGACGCGCCATGGGTGTTTCAGCGCCACAAGCTGCGCGATCATGCCGCCCATCGACATGCCGACGACATGCGCGCTCTCAACACCATGATCGTCGAGCACGCGGATGGCATCATCGGCCATGTCGTCGAACGTGTAGGGCGGCTCGCCCGGCGTATATTTGGTCGACAGCCCGGTATCGCGATTGTCGTAGCGGATCACGAAGCGGCCCGCATCGGCGAGCTTCCGGCAGAACGCCTCCGGCCACCAGAGCATGGAAGCCATGGCGCCCATGATCAGCAGCACCGCCGGATGCGCCGGATCGCCAAACGTCTGCGATACGATTTCGGGTTGCTCGTTCCTGCTCATGCTTCTCCTCCATCGCATTCAAATCCGATTGCATTTTGCAATCAGTTGCACGATAATAAGACTGATAAGATAATGCAACCAGTTTTTGCTGGAGACTCGCATGAGCACCGACCACCGGTCCGGATGTCCGATCAACTTGTCGCTCGAAGTGTTTGGCGACCGCTGGAGCCTGATCATCCTGCGCGACATGATCTTCGGCGGCAGGCGCCATTTCCGCGAACTGCTCAACGGGTCGATCGAGGGCATCGCTTCCAACATCCTTGCCGACCGGCTGAAGCGGCTGATGGAGTTGGGCATGCTGACCAAGGCCGACGATCCCTCCCACAAGCAGAAGGCAATCTATAGCCTGACCGAGATGGCGATCTCGCTGGTGCCTATCCTGGCGCATCTCGGCGCCTGGGGCCGTGTCTGGCTGCCGGTCACTGAGGAACTCTCGATCCGCGCCGAGCTTCTGGAGAAAGGCGGCCCACCGATGTGGGAGCACTTCATGGACGATTTGCGCCACGAGCATCTCGGCGCCCCCGCCCGCGCAGCGGGCCCCACCGTGCGCGCAATCTTGCAGGCCGGGTATGAGGCCGTGGTCGCGCGCAAGGCGCTCGGTGCCGTGCGCAACCCGGCCTGACCAACTTATTTTCGCAATTGCGGGCCGGCTCTGCTATCAAGGACCTGAAAGCAATAATTTATGGGATTGGACAACGCTCTTGGTCGAGAACTCTAAGGATACCGCCCGCGCACGGGCTGATTTGCGTTTCAAGAAGCAGGAAGAAGCGGCCACGGTCCGCCAGAAGGCGATGGCTGAGTATGTCGCTGAGAGCGACGCCCGCCAGGCCAAGACCAACAAGCTGAGGGCGCTGCGCCTGGCCAAGGAAGCCGAAGACCTCGCCAATGCGGCAGCTGCTCCGGCCAAAAAACCGGCGCGGGCCAAGAAAAAATAGCCTTCTTCACCAGCAGTCTGTAAGTAGCCGCACGGCGATGCCATATCGGGCGCGTGCCGGTCGCCGGCTCGTTCCATGGTGGCCTCGCCTTCCGTTTCGCCTTTTCACGCGAAGCAATTTCAACCGCAATCGGGATTTCGCATCTCCTGCGGCCGGTCGATGATTGACGCGTTTCAACAGGAGATTGCCATGACCGCACTGACGCTCGCCAAAGCCATCGAGATCATCGGCGCCGCCTTCGCCAAAGGTGCGGAGCTCAAGCTCAAGCCGCTGGGCGTATCGGTCCTCGATGCCGGCGCCCATCTTGTCGCCTTCCAGCGCCAGGACGGCGCCTCGTTCCTGCGTCCGCAAATGTCGGCTGGCAAGGCCTATGGAGCACTGGCGATCGGCATGGGCTCGCGCCGCGTCGAGGCCTTCGCCAAGGAGCGGCCGCATCTCGTCGCCGGCATCTCGGACGTATCGGGCGGCCGCGTGCTGCCCGTTGTCGGCGGCGTGCTGATCCGCGACAAGTCAGGCACCGTCATCGGCGCGGTCGGCATTTCCGGCGACACGTCGGACAATGATGAGGCAGCCGCAATCGCCGGCATCGAAGCAGCCGGCTTCACCGCCGACCCGGGCTGAGGCGCACCGAGCCCTTAATTCAAGTTGATATCCCGGCTTGCCGAGCGCATCGACACCGAGAAGCCGGCCAGTACATCGAACAGCGCAATCACCATCAGCGTGAAGAAGACGGAATGCGCCGCGCCCTTCACCAGCAGGAACTCGACCAGGAACGCCACGAAGACCAGCGTCGACAAGAGATGATCCAGGATCGAGGCATTCGTCGTGCGCACCGACTTCACCATTTCGGCGAACAGGAAGACCAGCGCGATCAGCACCATCAGGTCGCCAAGCGTCATCGAGAACACCCCGCCCGACATCATGCCGATCGAGAACATCTCGGTTGCCCACGGGTCGTCGCCGCTGCCGAAGATTCCGAGAAGTCCGAGATTGTAGAGCACGAAGGGCACGATCAGCAGCGGAATGGCACCGAACATTGCGGGTCTCCGGTTGGGTGCGTGTCGCCCAAAGGCGGGCTTCAGACAGCGATACGCACGGAAACAACAACTCGAGGTGCGCCGCACAGTGCCGCTCAGATACGGCGCGCTCTGATCTCTCACTAGCAGCGCCCGGGCCATTGTCGTCAAGATTTTTCGCGCGCGTAGCGAACACGGACAAAGACCGTCCGAAACAACGGCGTCAGCAGCAACCGGGCTACCACGTTGCGGTACCCGAAGGGGGCTCACCTGGTCGTCAAAAATAACGCTCAAGGTTCGAGCGGATGCGATCCAACACGGTGTGGCCGGAGGTGTCGGGAAGGAATTTCTTGCCGGTGATTGCCTCATAGGCCTGCGCGTAGACGCGCGAAGCCTGGCTTACGACCTCGTCCGGTATCTTCGGTATCGAATCCCTATAAGGATCGCACCGCGCCGAGACCCACGACCTGATGAAGTCCTTGTCGAAACTCTCCGGACGATTGCCGCTTTCGAAGGCCCCTTCGTAGCTCGCCGCGATCCAGTACCGGCTGCTGTCCGGCGTATGGATTTCGTCGGCAAGAATTATGGTGCCGTTCTTGTCGGTGCCGAATTCGTATTTCGTATCGGCGAGGATCAGGCCGCGTTCGGCGGCGCGCGCCTGGCCCCTGGCGAACAACTGCAAGGCGTAGTTCGATACGGTATCCCACTGCGCCTGCGTGAGAAGGCCCTGTTCGATGATTTCGGCCTTGGACAGAGGCTCATCATGAGCACCGTCCAAGGCCTTGCTCGTCGGCGTGATGATCGCCTCAGCCAGTTTTTCGTTGTCACGCAAGCCATCAGGCAGGCTGATGCCATACAGGTCCCGCTCACCCTTCCGGTACTTGGTCAATATCGAGGTGCTGGTGGTTCCCGCCAGATAACCGCGCACGACGATCTCGACCGGCAGAATATCGAGCCGGGTGCCAATGACGACGTTTGGGTCGGGGTATTCCAGAACATGGTTCGGACAGATATCGGCGGTTTCCTCGAACCAGTACCGTGCAATCTGGGTCAGGATCTCTCCCTTGAGCGGGATCGAGGTCAGGATGATGTCGAAGGCGCTGACCCGGTCGGTGGCGATGATGATGCGCCTGCCGTCCGGCAGGTCGTAGTTCTCGCGGACCTTGCCCCTGTAGTGGCCCGGCAATTCGGGAATGAAGGCATCGGACAGAGTGCGCATCGGATCTCCTGCCTTCCGAAGATTGGTGGATTCCATCATCGCATAAGCCCTCGACCCTCAGCATATCAAGCGCGAAGGGTTAGGCTTGCCCGACAATGCAAAAAGACCGGCCATTGGCCGGTCTTTTGATAGGCGCAAAACCGTGAAAAAGCTTCTCAGCTTTCCTTCGGCTCCAGAACCTGGCGGCCGCGATACATGCCGGTCTTCAGGTCGATATGGTGCGGACGGCGCATTTCGCCGGAATTCTTGTCCTCGACATAGGTCGGGGCCTTGAGGGCGTCGGCCGAGCGGCGCATGCCGCGCTTGGACGGAGAGGTTTTTCGTTTCGGAACGGCCATGGATATGCTCCACTAGATGGTCAAAATGCCCCGGCTGCCCTCGTGAAAGGGCCGCGTCAGGGGCCGGAATCTGAGAAAGTCGGGTGCCTATACACGCCCTGCGCCGTTTTGGCCAGCACTACCGAGAATTTTTTTAGGCCGAAACAAAGCCTCTAATCTAGGCAGCCGACATAAGCACCCGACCTGCCCGCGCGCCGCTCGATTAAAGCCGCCAGCCGCCTCAGCCCCGGCCCGGGCTTGGCCGGGTTGCGGGCGATCGGGTTGGGCAAGGTGACGGCAAGCAATGCCGCCTGCCGGCGCGACAGCCGTTTTGCCGAAACGCCGAAATGGTGCTGGGCGGCGGCCTCGATGCCATAGATGCCCGGCCCCCACTCGGCGATGTTGAGATAGATCTCCATGATGCGCCGCTTCGACATCACCGCGTCGAAATAGACGGCCAAGGGCAGCTCCACCACCTTGCGCACAGTGCCCAGCGGCTTCGACCACAGATAGAGGTTCTTCACCGTCTGCATGGTGATGGTCGAGGCGCCGCGCGTCGCTTCGCCGGCCAGCGCATCGTCGACGACGCCGCGCAATTCACCGAGATCGACGCCGCGATGGAAGCAGAACTGCCCGTCCTCCGACATGATCACCGAATTGGCCAGCACCGGCGACACGTCGTCGATCGAGACCCAGCGCCGGTCATAACCGGAGAACGTCGCCAGATCCTTCAGCATCAGCGTCGACACCGGATGCACGAAGGACGGCAGATAGAGGAAGGTCAGCACCACGGGTATCAGGGCCAGCACGGCAGCCACGACGATGCCACGCCGGCCCAGGCGCTCGAGACCGGCGCGGTTCAAGCGCCTCGGTCGCGCCATGTCCAGCCCTTCGGTTTCATGATCGACGATCGGTTCCGTCAAGCCGCCCCACCTGCGCTATCAGCTGCTCCGGCATAATGGCGAGAGGCTTCTTGCGCAATGTCTGAGTGTCGGCTACCGCTCCCGGCCATGACGAAAGACGACCAAATGGGCTTCGAAATCGTGCTTTCCGCGCGGGTGGCCCCGCTTGAGGCTATGTTGAGGCAGCTCCTCGACGCCCGCACGCTTTCGGGCGAGATCGCCCGGCCGGAGCGGCTGATGGCGGCCATGCGTCACGGCGTGCTGAATGGCGGCAAGCGGCTCCGTCCTTTCCTGGTCATGGAAAGCGCCGCACTTTTCTCCGCCGACGGCGAGGCAGCATTGCGCGTCGCAGCCGCGCTCGAATGCGTGCATTGCTATTCGCTGATCCATGACGATTTGCCGGCCATGGACGATGACGATCTGCGCCGTGGCCAGCCGACCGTGCACAAGGCCTTCGACGACGCCACCGCGATCCTTGCGGGCGACGCGCTTCTGACGCTCGCCTTCGACATCCTGGCCGATGAGGCAACGATGCTGCCGGCGGAGCGCAGGGCAGCCCTGGTGCTGGCGCTTGCCCGCGCCGCCGGCGCCGGCGGCATGGTCGGCGGCCAGACGCTCGACCTCGAGGCCGAGCGCAGCAGGCCGGACGAGGCCGGCATTATCCGGCTGCAGGCAATGAAGACCGGCGCGCTGATCCGCTTCGCCTGCGAGGCAGGCGCCATCATCGGCGGCGCGGCACAAGAGGACCGCGAAAGACTGGCCGAATTCGGCTCGGCGATCGGGCTTGCCTTCCAGCTTGCCGACGACCTGCTCGACCTGACGGCGGACGCGCACCAGATGGGCAAGGCGACCGGCAAGGACGCTGCCGCCGGCAAGGCGACGCTGGTGGCGCTGCACGGCGCCGGCTGGGCGCGCAGCCAGCTCAACGGCCTCGTCGGCCAAGCACATGCGCTGCTGGAGCCTTACGGCGAACAGGCAGTGCTGCTGAAGGAAGCGGCAAAATTCGTGGCGACGCGCAACAACTGAAGTTGCGACCAACTGGATGCGCTTAGTCCGGGTTCTCCAAGGTGAGATTCACCTTCTTGGCTGTTTTTGGCTCGTCGTTTCCAATGAGTGTCACGAAGTGGTTTAATACGTCCTGCGCAGTTTGCTCCGCGGTATGCCCGGCCACTGCCCATTGCGCAAAGTGCCCGTCAATGCACATGCGTGCGAGCCCGTAGACAAGCGCCCTCGCGGCTATCTGGGTCTCTGCTATGTCGTTTGACCGGAGCATGTTTCGTCGCTGCGCCTCTACCATCGACCGTTCTACCAACGCACGCACCGCTTCGTTATCGTGACGCAGCGACTCCGAACTATCCCAATCGATAAGACTCCGCGTCGAGATGACCTGGAAATGGGTGGGATTTCGAATTGCCCAGCGCAGATAGGCGATCCCAACTGCGGCAAAGCGCTCAATGGGGTCGTCCGTCGCTACGCTCTCGACTGCAATGGTAATCTCCGAGCGGAACCGGCTCATTGCCTGCTCTGCGACAGCCGTCATCAATGCGGTCTTGTTGGCGAAATGACGGAAGGGCGCGCCGGGAGAAACACCCGCCCGCTTTGCGGCTTCGCGCACGCTCACATTGTCAGGGCCGCCCTCCTCGACAAGTTGAACCGCGGCATCGATCAGCACCTCCCGCAGATTGCCATGGTGGTAACCAGTACGGCGAGGCGTCTCGGCTTTTGGCATCTCGTTCCCTTCGTTCAGTAGAGCTGCATCTCGCCTCTATATCATGCTGCCGCAAATCATGTAATCACTGTTTACAATCTCGGCATGAGGATGTAAGCAGTGATTACAGATGGGACGGAACAGGCCAGCGGTCTTCGCGGCTGCCAAATGCCCAGATGGAGGAACGAACATGCTCGCCAGAAACGCCGAACCTCGCCGTCCGCATTCGTTCACATCGCCCCGGGGTGCGGCCGAAGAACCCCAGCACAAGGAGAATTTCCGAACCGTTCTGTCGAACGCCGCTGTGCCCGGCGTCACGCTCTATCGGCTTGCCGCCGTCGCCGGGGTGGGAAGCGCGCTTATTCTTTTGGTCAACGCGGCTAAACGGAGTTCGCTCATCCCAACCACCGATCTAACGCAACTTCTCGCGCCACTCGCCGAGATATTGGCGCTTGGCCTCGTCATAGGCTTGTTTCTTGCGTTTGGCCGGCGCGCGGGCCTATTCGGCACTATCGCGTTTGTCATCAACTTCGTTGCACTGGCAAGTTTGGAAGGTGTGGAGGTGGTGATCAATCTCGTATTTTCGAAGCTTCCGCTGACGACCATCATCGACCTTCGAGCCGGACCGCTCGGCCTGGTCCTGGTCATCAGTTCGTTGCTTTTTCTAATTGGGACGCTCGTGTTCGTAATCTCTCTTGCCGTTGGAAGAGGCGTGTCGCGCATTCCGCTCGCTCTCTATTTCATTGGCGCAGTGCCTATCGCGCTTCGTGCGTTCGTGCCGGAGTGGGCTCTTGATCTAGGCTTGGTGGTTCTTGCGATAGCGATCGCCTGGCTTGCCGGATGGCTGTGGGTACGCGCGAGCGCTATCGACGAGTTCTGGCGTGAAAGGGTAACGACCCAACTGCTCAGAATTGATGCACCTATCGCCCGGTAGATTACTGTCGCGGCGGCATAGGATCAAAAGCCGTCATTCATTGACGTGCAGCCGCGACATCGACGGCCCCGCACGAACGAAATTTTAATGTAAATCAAGCGTAATCCCGACCATAATAATGATGCGTATGTGTTGGGGTTGCGCATGCCGGAATACTCTTCCTTCATCCGGTCGATCCGGGTCCGTTATCTGTCGGGATTGCTGATCTTCGCGCTGGCCTCCGCCGCGGTCATGTTCGCGCTCAACCGCGTCAATTCCTTCCGTCACGACGTCGATGCCCTCAGCAGCAATTTCGTCATCTTCGGCCGCGACCTGCGCAACGCCACCAATTTCGCCGAGACCACCGGCACCGCCTGGCGGGCCGAAACCCGCGACGGGCTGGTGGCGTCGGCCCGAGGCCACTCCGAGCGACTGGCCGGCGAGATCGCGACCCTGACGGCCCAGCTGGCCGCTATAAAATCACGGCTTTCGAAAGACACCCTCAACGAGCTCGATTCCGCGTCCGTGAACGGGGACCTGTTCTGGTCGGCGCGCGACATGGTGCGCAACTTCAACCTGATGTCGGTGGCGCAGAAGGTCGATGAATGGAGCTATCGCGAAATCCGCAATCAGAACGACCTGTTTGCCCAGCCGATGCTGGTCCGCGTCCGCACCGCCATGGATGCCGAACGCCATCTGGCGGACGCTTCGAGCGACAGGCTGCTGTTGTGGGCGAGCGGCCTGTTGTTCGCCGTCCTTGCCATTGTCGCCATGTGGGTCTTTCGACCGATGGAAAAGGCGATCCGCCGCGCCTTCGCCGAATCCGCAGAGTCGCTGTTCAAGGCCGAGGCCGCCGATCGCGCCAAATCCGAATTCCTGGCCAATATGAGCCATGAGATCCGCACGCCGATGAATGGCGTGCTGGGCATGGCCGAGCTGCTGGCCAAGACCGACCTGACCTCGCGCCAGAAGACGTTTACTGACGTCATCGTCAAATCCGGCAATGCGCTGCTCACCATCATCAACGACATCCTCGATTTCTCCAAGATCAACGCCGGCCAGCTGACGCTCGACCCCGCGCCCTTCCGCCTGTCCGAGGCGGTCGAGGACGTGGCGACGCTGGTGTCGGCGCGCGTCGCCGAAAAGAACCTCGAGTTGATCGTGCGCGTCGATCCGCGCCTGCCCTCCTTCGTCGTCGGCGACGCCGGCCGCTTCCGGCAGATCATCACCAATCTGCTCGGCAATGCGGTCAAGTTCACCGAAAAGGGCCATGTGCTGGTCGATGTCGGCGGCGACGTGGTCGACGGCGTCATCCAGCTCAAGGTCCGCGTCGAGGACACCGGCATCGGCATTCCGGCCGAGAAGCTGCAGAACGTGTTCGAGAAATTCGCGCAGGTCGACGGTTCCTCGACGCGCCGCCATGAAGGCACCGGGCTCGGCCTGGCGATTGCCGCCCGCCTCGTCGACCTGATGGGGGGCAAGATCGGCGTCGAAAGCGAGATCGGCCGCGGCTCCGTCTTCTGGTTTGCCGTGCCGCTGCCGGCGCACCAGCAGGCCGCGCGCGATGAGATCGTGCCGGTCGATGTTACCGGCGCCCGCGTGCTGGTCATCGACGACAATCCTGTCAACCGCGAGATCCTGCTCGAGCAGCTGAAAAGCTGGAGCTTCGACTGCGCCGCCGCCGAAAGCGGTGCCGTCGGCCTGGCCTTCCTCGACCGCGCCACTCAACTCGGCGCGTCGGTGGATTGCATCATCCTCGACTACCAGATGCCCGGCATGAACGGCGCCGACGTCGCAAGGGCGATTGCCGCCGACAGCCGCCTTGCCGCCATTCCGGTCGTGCTCTTGACCTCCGTCGACCAGGTCGATTTCGGCAAGATGGTCATCGATTTCGGCATCGCCGCTTATCTGACCAAGCCGGCGCGCTCGGCCATCCTGCTCGGCACCGTCATCTCGGTCATCCAGAAGGCCCGCGCCCAGGTCGGCAAGGCGCGCTTCGTTCGCGAGCCGGCCGCGCCGCAGGCGACACCAGCGGCCGCACCCGCCTTCACCATCATCCGCGGCCCGGCAATCCCGGCGCCGGCCGCGCCGGAGTCGGCCACGGCAGCCAATGGTCCGATCGACATCCTCATCGCCGAGGACAATGACGTCAACCAGCTGGTGTTCGGCCAGATCCTCAGCGGGTTGGGACTGAGCTATCGTATCGCCGGCAACGGCCGCACCGCGGTCGAGATGTACCGGGCGTTGCGACCGAAGCTGATCCTGATGGACGTCTCGATGCCGGAGATGAACGGCTACGAGGCGACCGGCGCCATCCGCGCGATCGAACAGCAGAGCGGCAGCCATACGCCGATCATCGGCGTCACAGCACATGCTCTGAAAGGCGATCGCGAAAAATGCATCGAAGCCGGCATGGACGACTATCTGCCGAAGCCGGTCTCGCCCGACCGCCTCGGCACCAAGATCGGCGCTTGGCTCAGCGAGACGGTGGTGGCGAAGACGGCTTAGCCACCCCATCCATGCCTCGGACGGGCAACCCCTCGGCCAATTTCATGACCGCCTATAGCCGAAATTCCTGTTGGATGCGACGGGCGCATTCGAGCGGCGAGAGCAAGCTGGTGTCGATCTCGAGATCGTAGCGGTTGCCCTTGTGGACACGGTCGTATTGCCAGCGCGCCAGGCCAGGCAGCCTGTCGGCACGCTGGGCCTCCCGCGCCTCGAGCACGGCCAGCGGCGCGAAGACGCCGACCACGTGGAGATCGAAGCCGGACAGCAGCGCCTGATACTCCGACATCTCGTCGTCGCAGAGCACGTCATCGACGATGAGGTTGTTACCCTGCCCGGCCATGGCGGCAACGGCGTGCCGCATGCCTTGCATCGCGCGCCGGCCGACCGGACCTGCCTGGATGACGACGGACGGCTTGCCGTCCTGCAATAGTGTTTCGAAGGCGAAGCCTTGCGCATGGTCCTGCAGCGCCTCGGGCAGCATCTCCAAAAAGGCGTCCATCTGCACATGCAGGAAGGGCTCGGCGGTGATCGTTTGCAGCGCCCTGGCGATCGAACTCTTGCCGGCGCTGCCGACGCCGTTGAGCAGGACAATTTTGGCTGTCACGTCAGAACCCCTTCTAGCCAGGATTTGCGATCCACGACCTACCGGTTCCGCACCACGATACAGGCGCCGCCGACGCTTTGCAGTTTCTGGCAAATGACGTTGGCGGCGGCGCGATTGTCTACACCGATGCGGACCGCATAGATACCGCGGCGCCCGATCGGCGTGCGCACCCGGCTGACGACCGGATCATGGCCGGAGAGCAGGGCCGGAAACCGGCCCCTCACCCGCAGCCATTGATTGATCGCAGCACCCCGGCGGAAATTTCCAGCCACCTGGACGCCCCATGGCTTGACGTTGATCGAGGCCATCGCCACGGTTCTCGACATGATCACCGGCAGTTTGCGGCAAGCGACGGCGAAGCTCATTTTCTTGTCGAGCGGCTGGATGGTGCCGGCATAGGTGGTGTCGGTGAACTTGTCGGCGGGTTCACCCATGATGTCGAAGACGTAGCTCTCGGTCTCCATCGGCAGGAAGCCGCCGGAACTCAGCCAGCGCGACACACGGTTCTCGCCGGCATTGTAGGCAGCCGCCGCCAGGCCAAGATTGCCAAAGCCGACCTTCATCTCGGCGAGGTATTTCGCCGAAGCCGGGATCGCCTGCTCGATGTCGAAGGAATTGGCCAACCCTCGCATCTTGGCGGTTCCCGGCATGAACTGGGCGATGCCTTCCGCTCCGACGGGGCTCACCGCATTCGGATCGAAGCGGCTTTCCTTCCAGATCAGCCGAGCGAAGAAGTCCTTGGGCAGGCCGTTCTGGTCGGCATGCGCCTCGATCAGATCGCAGACCCGGTTGATCAATCTCTTGGCCGCGGATTGCGGCGGATCGGCGTAAGCCGTGTTGCCCCACAGAAGCCAAAGAGAGAAAAAGGAAACAATAAGCGCAACGACGTGCGCCAAACGCTGAGCCCGTGTTGAAAATTGCTCCGGTGAGCCAGATGATGGTGGCTTCGAGAACCGGCGCGGAGCGGACATCCGGTCCGTGAGCACCGGAAGCGCAGAAGACGCCTTCAGGTGGCCGCCGGAGTAGATTTTCGGCATGGGCTCATTCCGCCGCGGCCTTGCCGTGGCGCCCGAACCGCTGCTCGATATAGTCGGCGACCATCTTCTCGAAATCCGCTGCGATCGAAGGGCCGCGCAGCGTCGCCGCCTTCTTGCCGTCGACGAACACCGGCGCCGTCGGCGTCTCGCCGGTGCCTGGCAGCGAAATGCCGATATCGGCATGTTTGGATTCGCCCGGGCCGTTGACGATGCAGCCCATCACCGCGACCTTGAGGTTCTCGACGCCGGGATATTTCTCGCGCCAGACGGGCATGTTCTTCCTGAGGTCGGCCTGGATGTTCTGCGCCAGTTCCTGGAACACGGTTGAGGTCGTGCGGCCGCAGCCGGGGCAGGCGGCGACGATCGGCACGAACTGCCGGAAGCCCATGGTCTGCAGCAATTCCTGCGACACCTGCACCTCGCGCGTGCGATCGCCATTCGGCTCCGGCGTCAGCGAGATGCGGATCGTGTCGCCGATGCCTTGCTGCAGCAGGATGCCCATCGCGGCGGACGAGGCGACAATGCCTTTCGAGCCCATGCCCGCCTCGGTAAGGCCGAGATGCAGCGCGTGGTTGGAGCGGGTGGCGAGTTCGGTGTAGACGGCGATCAGGTCCTGCACGCCGCTGACCTTGGCCGACAGGATTATCTTGTCGCGGCCAAGGCCGATCTCCTCGGCCATCTCGGCCGACAGGATCGCCGACTGCACGATCGCCTCACGGGTGACTTCCTGGGCGGTGAGCGGAAAGCCTTGCGCCTGGTTTTCGTCCATCAGACGGGTCAGCAGATCCTGGTCGAGCGAGCCCCAGTTGACGCCGATACGCACCGGCTTGTCGTATTTGATCGCCATCTCGACGATCGCCGCGAACTGGCGGTCCCTCTTGTCCTTGAAACCGACATTGCCGGGATTGATGCGGTATTTGGCCAGCGCCTCGGCGCAAGCCGGATGATCGGCCAAGAGCTTGTGGCCGATATAGTGGAAATCGCCGACCAGCGGCACGTTGACGCCAAGCCGCTGGAGCCGGTCACGGATGGAGGGCACGGCGGCGGCACTCTCGTCGCGGTCGACGGTGATGCGCACGATCTCGGAGCCGGCACGATGCAGCGCTGCAACTTGCGCCACGGTCTGGTCGATATCGGCCGTGTCGGTATTGGTCATCGACTGCACGACGACAGGCGCACCGCCGCCGACTATGACGCCGCCGACGTCGACGCCGACCGACGTGCGGCGCGGGAAAGGAGAGGAAAAATACCCGGTCATGGCCGGCCGCCTCTTATCTAGAAGGTCCGGGCATGAGGTGGAGGAGCAAAGATGGCTTGTCAATGGCAAGCGGCAAGCAGTCGCGGCAAATCGCCGGGAGGCCAAGAAAGCCTGGCGTTCACGAGAGTCGCATTCCGGCTTCGCCGGTGACGACAACAGTGGGATATTGGATTTCAGAACAAACCACCAACACCGGCGGCATGACTGCCACCGGAAAGTTGATTGCGCACCGAAGGGGGCGCGCGCTGTTTGCTAGTGGAGCGTCAGTGCGTCGTCGGTTTTGCCTTCAGCTTTTCAATCTCGTCCTTGATTGCCAGCTTGCGCCGCTTGAGATTCACGATCTCGAGGTCGTCGACCGAAGGATGGTTCATCGCGTCGGTGATTTCGCGCTCGATGTCGCCGTGTTTCCGCTGCAACTCATCAAGATGGGATGCAAGAGACATGATTGGTTCTCCCTTTCATGGTTTCCTCGATTGCAGCCGCCAAAATGCGTCCACCGCCAGTTCGCATCTGTGACAGCGCGATGACACTCTGCCACCATCCGCCATCGATGTCGAATGCCCTGTGGTAGCATTCCACGACAATGTGAAATGTGATAAGGCCTGCGCACCGGTGGCAAAACCCCGCCGGCCCCGCCCAATCAGGCCCATCCTTTGGGCGCCGCTTACGTGCAGACGGTAGATAATGTCCGAACAGGAACAGGCTGAGATCCGCCTCGAATATTCCCGCCTGAAGCAGGAACACGCCGATTTCGACGCCGCCATCAACGCTATGATCGCCATGGGCTGCGACCCGCTGCAGATCCAGCGCATGAAGAAGAAGAAGCTCTTCCTCAAGGACCGGCTGATGGCGCTGGAAGACCGCATCATTCCCGACATCATCGCCTGAGCAGCGCCCGAGCCTCGCCGCTCAAACGCGTCACGCCGCGATTGACAGCCGCGCCGCGCGCTGGCGCAGCAGGATAAGCAGTTCGTCGGTCTTTTCCTTCGACGTGTCGATCGGAACCACCAGGCACATCGTCGCCTCGACCTTACCCGGCACCGAGAAGACGGGGGCGGCCAGGCATTTCGTGTAGGCGTCGACCAGGCCCGAAGTCACGCAGTAGCCGGTCGACCTGGCGGTCACTATATCGGCGATGAAATCGTCGAGCTTGAGCCTGCGTCCGTCCGGCAGCACGAGGTCGTCTTCGGAGACCATGTCCTCGATATCGGCTCTTTCGAGACCGGCCAGCAGCAGCCGTCCGGAAGCCGTCCAGGGCAACGGGATCTGCAGACCGGTGGCCGAACTGATTCGGAACGGCCTGGTGCCCGGGCTGGAATGGACGATCGTATAGCGGCCGCTTTGCAGCATGCACAATTCGGAGGTCTCGCCGGTCTCGCGCGACAGGTCGTCGACCTCCTGGCGCCCACGCCGGAGCAGGTCGTTGCCGCGCACATAATCCATTCCGTAGAGATAAAGCTTCTTGCCGAAATAGACCCGGTTGCCGTCGCCGGCCATTTCCAGCAGGCCCGCATCCACCAGCGAACGTACCAGCGTATAGGTCGTCGATCGCGGCGCGTTGACGCCCTTGGCGAGGTCGCCAATGCCGATCGCACGCTGCGTTGTATGCAGGAACTCAAATATCTCGAGCACCCGGTTGAGTCCCTTCTCGCGAGAGCCCGGGGTCTTGTCCTCGGCCGGGCTGATGTCCGGCCGATCTGTAACGCCAATACCGTCTTGCATTACTGATTCCTGATGTTAGTATCTGTCTTGTACAAGGTACAGATGTCTTTTGTAAGAGACAAATTGGCAAAAGACACATGTATCTGAAAGGGGAACACAACCACGAAAAGGAGGTCGCCATGAACGATACATCCAAGAGACGTGATTTTCTGAAATTGGGAATGGCCGGGCTCGCCACGGCCGGAGTAATCGGCGCAGCCGCCTCGGTCGATGTCCAGAAGGCGGCGGCACAAGCCGCACCCGACAGCCTGCTGCGCACTGTTCTCGAGCGCGGCAAGCTGATCGTCGGCACCGGAAGCACCAACGCGCCCTGGCATTTCGAGAACGATGCCGGCGAACTCGTCGGCATGGACATCACCATGGGCCACATCCTGGCCAAGGGTCTTTTCGACGACCCAACCAAGGTCGAGTTCGTCATACAGGACCCGGCGCAGCGCATCCCGAATGTCACCACCAACAAGGTCGACATCACCATCCAGTTCATGACCATGACCGCCCAGCGTTCGCAGCTGATCAACTTCTCCAGGCCGTACTACGTCGAAGGCGTCGCGCTGCTGACGCTTCCGTCAGCCGAGAACAAGACATTCGACAAGCTGCTCGCCGGCGGTTCGGCAACACGCATTTCCATCCTGCAAAACGTCGATGCCGAGCAGAATGTCCATCTCGTCCTGCCGCAGTCGCAGGTGATGCAGATCGACACCCAGGCCAATGTGCTGCAGGCGCTGGAATCGAAGCGTGTCGACGCGGCCGCCGTCGATCTCTCGACGGTCCGCTGGCTGGCCTCGCGCAATCCCGACAAATATTTCGATGCCGGCAAGAGCTGGTTTTCGATGCTTTACGGCGCCGCACTCCGGCAAGGCGATCCCGACTGGCTGGCCTTCGTCAACACAGCCTTCGCGACGGCGATGTTCGGTCATGAAACGGCGCTCTACGACGCCGCATTCAAGGACTATTTCGGGCTGGAACCGCCGGCGCGGCATCCCGGTTTCCCGGTTATCTGACAAAAGCGGAGGGGCAAGCACGCCCTTCCGCCTCCTTCTCCTCGACAGCGTGATGCACGCTGGCTATTGAGGCGGACGCATGGGCTATACGCTCAACTTCAACCTGATCTGGCGGCATTTCGACAAGCTCTGGGGCGGGCTGCTGCTCAGTCTTGAGCTCGCCGTCATCTCGATCGCCATCGGCATCGTCATCGGGCTGGTGCTGGCGGTCTGGTATGTTTCGGCCGGGCGCGTCGTGCGGTCGATCATCGCCGCCTATGTCGAATTCATCCGCAACGTGCCGCTGATCCTGCTCGTCTACCTCGTCTTCTACGGCCTGCCGACCGTGGTCGACATCGCCTACAGCGCACCGACCTCGTTCGTCGCCACGCTGTCGCTCTATAGCGGTGCCTATCTGGTCGAGGTGTTTCGCTCAGGCCTCGAAGCCGTGCCGCGCGGACAGCTGGATGCTGGCAAGGCGATCGGCCTGACGCCCTGGCAGCGGCTCATCCATGTGCGCCTGCCGACGATGCTGCGCATCACGCTGCCGGCGCTTTCGAATACCTTCCTGTCGCTGTTCAAGGACACCTCCGTCGCCTCGGTCATCTCGGTGCCCGAACTGACCTACGGCGCCCAGTGGATCAATTTCAACACCTTCCGCATCGTCGAGGTCTATCTGGTGACCACGGCGATGTATCTGCTGACCGGCTATGTGCTGCTTTTCGCGCTCAGGCTCGTCGAGCGCCGGTTCAGGGCGGCGCGCTGACATGCTGGGCCAGATCATCTACGCCTTGCCGTTCCTCGCCGAAGGCTTCGCCGTGACACTGTGGGTGTCGCTGCTGGTCGTAGTCCTGTCGCTCATCGCCGGTGTCGTGCTGGGCGTTGGCCTCGTCTACGGTCCGGCGCCGCTGCGCTGGGCAGTGCGCATCTTCAGCGACACCATACGCGGCATCCCGATCCTGGTGCTCATCTTCTTCGTCTATTACGGCCTGCCGGCCGTCGGGATTCACCTGCAGTCCTTCTGGGCAGCCGTGCTGGCGCTGACCTTGTTCAAGACGGCGCAGGTCGTGGAATATCTGCGCGGTGCCGTCGGCTCCATTCCCAAGGGCCAGTCCGAAGCGGCGATGGCGATGGGGCTGACCTTCCGCCAGCGGCTGGCCTACGTCATCTTTCCGCAGGCCTTCAGGCGCTTCCTGCCGCCCTGGATCAACGGCGTCACCGATGCGGTGAAGGGCAGCGCGCTGGTCTCGCTGCTCGGCATCACCGACTTGATGCAGGCCATCAACCAGGTCATCGGCCGCACCTACGAGGCCATGCCGCTCTATATCCTCGGCGCGCTGGTCTACTTCGCGGTCAACTACGCGCTTTCGCTCGCCAGCCGGCGGCTGGAACAGCGCTTCTCCTTCATTCGGGAATAGCAAGAATGTCCGATGCCTCCAATGCCGCGCTACTCGATGTGAGCGATGTTTCCAAGGCCTTCGGCACTGTCGAGGTGCTGCGTGCCGTCAGCCTCGAGGTGAAGCGCGGCGAGGTGGTGACCATCATCGGGCCGTCCGGCAGCGGCAAGACCACGCTGCTGCGCTGCGTCAACTTCCTCGAAAGCTACGACAGCGGCTCGATCCGCATCGACGGCAAGGAGGTCGGCTATCGCGATGCCGGGACACGCCAGCGCCGCAGCGAGCGCGACCTGGCGGCGATGCGCGCCGAGACCGGGATGGTCTTCCAGAGCTTCAACCTGTTCCCGCATCTGACCGCCGCCGGCAATATCATGCTCGGCCTGCGCAAAGTGCGCGGAAAGAGCGAGGCCGAGGCGCGCCAGATCGCCGAGCATTGGCTCGGTCGGGTCGGCCTCGCCCACAAGGCCGACAGCCTGCCGGCCGAGCTTTCCGGCGGCCAGCAGCAGCGCGTCGGCATAGCCCGCGCGGTCGCCATGGAGCCGAAGATCCTGCTTCTCGACGAGATAACCTCCGCACTCGATCCCGAACTGGTCGGTGAAGTGCTGGCCGTCGTGCGCAGCCTGGCCGAGGACGGCATGACGATGCTGATGGTCACCCATGAAATGGCCTTTGCGCGCGATGCCTCGAGCCGCATCGTCTTCATGGCCGATGGCGGCGTCAGCGCGGTTGGCCCGCCGGCCGAAATCCTAGCGGCGGAAGCGTCAAACGAACGCCTGCGCAGCTTTCTGGCGCGGTTCCGCGCCTCGCATTTCTGACACCGGACAGCGAAAGCTGCCGCAAGGAGCATTTGATGACGCCTTACATCCGGCTCGCCGAACTGGGCCTGATCCTGCCCGAGCCACCGACGCCGATCGCCAACTTCGTCACCTATGCCGAGAGCGGACGCCTGATCTTCCTCTCCGGACAGGGACCGCTGCGCGCCGACGGCACGCTTTGCACCGGCAAGGTGGGCGAAGACGTGACCGTCGAGGAAGCCTACGAGCACGCCCGCCTCACCGGCCTCAACCTGCTTGCTGTCATGCATGCGGCGGCGGGCGACCTCGGCCGCATCGTGCGCGTCGTCAAGCTGCTCGGCTTCGTCAACGCCATCCCGACCTTCAGCGACCATCCAAAGGTGGTCAATGGCTGCTCCGATCTTTTCGCCGAGGTCTTTGATAGGATCGGCGGGCATGCCCGTTCGGCGATCGGCGTCGGCTCGTTGCCGGGCAACATCACCGTCGAAATCGAGGCGGTCGTCGAGATCGCCACCTGATTTGTTAGAAATGGATCTGCCGAGATGAACACCTATTCCGCTGACCGCTCCAACCTGCCAATCCGCGACCGGCTCGGCCTGCGCCCGATCATCAATGTCTCCGGCACCATGACGACGCTCGGCGCTTCGATCATCGTCCCGGAAGCGATCGCGGCAATGGCGGAAATCGCCTCGCAATGGGTCGAGATGGACGATCTGCAGCGCGCCGCAAGCACGGTGATCGCGCGCCTGACCGGCGGCGAGGTCGGTTTCATCACCGCTTGCTGTGCCAGCGGCATCACCATGGCGATCGCCGGCGCGATGACCGGAACCAACCTTTTGGCGATCGAGCGCCTTCCGGATGACACCGAAGGCCTGAAGTCCGAGGTCGTCATCCAGCTTGGCCATATCGTCAATTACGGCGCGCCGATCGACCAGTCGGTCCGGGTGGCCGGCGCCAAAGTTGTGCCCGCCGGCACGGTCAGCGTCACACAGGACTATCATGTGCACGAAGCGATCAACGAGCGCACGGCGGCAGGACTGTACGTCGTTGCGCACCACACCGTGCAGTACGGCATGCTGTCGCTGGAGGAATTCTGCGAGATCTGCCACGCCAAGGGCGTCCCGGTGATCGTCGACGCGGCTTCCGAATATGATCTGCGCAGTTTCCTCGCGCGCGGCGCCGACATCGTCGTCTACAGCGGCCACAAATTCCTCTCAGGACCGACCAGCGGCATCGTGACGGGACGCAAGGACCTGGTGCGCACCGCCTATCTGCAGAACCGTGGCGTCGCCAGGGCGATGAAGGTCGGCAAGGAAAGCATCGCCGGCACCATGGCGGCACTCGAGGCCTGGGAGCGGCGCGATCATGCCGGCATCCGCAAGCGGGAAGAAGCGGCGCTCAACCTGTGGCAGGACGCGCTGCAGGGCCTGCCCGGCATCACCGCGCGCATCATCCCCGACCCGACCGCCAATCCACTCGACCGCCTGCAGATCTTTGTTTCGCCCGAGAGCCGCTTCACCGCCGCCGGCCTCGCCTCGGCGCTTGCCGCCGGCTCGCCGCCGATCATCGTGCGCAACCACGAAGTCGAGCGCGGCCATTTCTTCCTCGATCCGTGCAATCTGCATCCCGGCGAGGCCGAGATCGTCGGCGAGCGGCTGCGTGCCGTGTTGAGCGCGGCTGAGCGCCCCGCGGATGCCATGAAACAGCCCCGCAAGGAGTCCTCCGGCGCCTTGCGGTGGCCGGATTAGATGCTCCCGATCCTTGCGGCCCTTGGCGAATTCCGCTAAGGCGCGCCTTTGCCGCCGGGAGCATGCGCTTGAACGATCACCGCGCCGACGTCGCCATCATCATGGGCAGCCAATCCGACTGGGCGACGATGCGCCACGCCGCCGAAACGCTGGAGGCGCTGGGCGTTGCGCACAAGCGCCTGATCATCTCGGCCCACCGCACGCCGGACCGGCTCTATGACTTCGCCAAGGGCGCCAAGGCGGCTGGCTACAAAGTGATCATCGCCGGCGCCGGGGGTGCCGCGCACCTGCCCGGCATGACCGCGGCGATGACGCCGCTGCCCGTATTCGGCGTGCCGGTGGAATCCAAGGCGCTGTCCGGCCAGGACTCGCTGCTGTCCATCGTGCAGATGCCGGCGGGCATTCCCGTCGGCACTTTGGCCATCGGCAAAGCCGGTGCTGCCAACGCGGCGCTTCTCGCCGCCGCCGTGCTGGCATTGCACGACGAAGAACTCGCCGACCGGCTGGATGCCTGGCGCGCCGCCCAGACCGCCAAGGTCGCCGCCGAACCCACGGACGCGCCGTGAGCCTGCCGGCGGGATCGACCATCGGCATCATCGGCGGCGGCCAACTCGGCCGCATGCTGGCGATGGCCGCGGCACGCCTCGGCTACCGCACGGTGGTGCTCGAGCCGCAGGCCGATTGCCCGGCGGCGCAAGTCGCCAACCGGCAGATCACGGCCGCCTATGACGATGCCGCCGCACTTGCCGAACTGGCGGCGGCCAGCGCCGTCGTCACCTACGAGTTCGAAAACGTCCCGGTCGCCGCAGCCACAGCACTTGCCGCCAAGGTGCCTGTCTATCCGCCGGCACGGGCGCTGGAAGTGTCGCAGGACCGTTTGGCGGAAAAGAATTTCCTCAACGGCATCGGTATTCCCACGGCGGATTGTTGTCCCGTCGACAATGACGAGGAACTGACGGCGGCGCTGCAGAAATTCAACGGCAGCGGCATCCTGAAGACGCGTCGAATGGGCTATGACGGCAAGGGCCAGCGCGTTTTCCGCAACATGGAAACCGGCGGCTTTGCCGGCACCTGCGAGGCGATGGGCAATGTGCCGTTGATCCTCGAATCCTTCGTCGCTTTCGAGCGTGAAATCTCGGTGATCGCGGCGCGTGGTCTGGGCGGTGCGCTTGCCGCCTACGATCCGGCCGAGAATGTGCATCGCAACGGCATCCTTCACACCTCGACCTTGCCGGCCGCGATAAGGCCTGAAACCGCGGCCGCGGCGCAGGAGGCGGCCGCAAAGATTCTCACGGCGCTCGACTATGTCGGCATCATCGGCGTCGAGTTCTTCGTCCTTGCCGATGGTTCGCTGCTGGCCAACGAGATGGCGCCGCGCGTCCACAATTCCGGCCACTGGACCGAAGCCGCAGCAACCGTCTCGCAGTTCGAGCAGCATATCCGCGCCGTCGCCGGCCTGCCGCTGGGATCGCCTGCCCGCCATTCCGACTGCGTCATGGAAAACCTGATCGGCGACGACGTGCTGCGAGTTCCGGCTCTGCTCGCCGAGCCCGACCTGATGCTGCATCTCTACGGCAAAGCCGAGGCGCGGCCCGGCCGCAAGATGGGCCATTTCACGCGCGTCAGCCGCCGCGCCTGACGTTTTGTCTATTGGGGATCGTCGCCCTCGTCCTCGTTCGGACTGTCGCAACTCACGTCGCCTTCCTGGCAGTTGGCACCGGAGGTGAGCTGCTTGATCCGCTCATTGGTCAATTCCGTTAGGCATTGCGAAACCTCCATCGGATGGATGGAGCCACCCTCGCTGTCCGCGGTCGTGTACGCACATTCCGCGTCGCGGAAAGTGATCCAGGCGCGCTGTGCGGTCTGCAGCAATTTGTTGGACTTGTCGTCGTTGCGGCCGACAAGGTCCTTGTAGGCCGCGTTGAGCTTTGCGTCGGCCGCCTGGTAATCGGCGCCGGCGCAGATGGTCATCATCGACTGGCTGTCGTCGCTGCGGTCGCATTCCTCCTGTGCCTGGACGGCTGACCCGGCCGAAAGGACCACGAGACAGGCAGACAGTAGAAGGCGGCGCATGGTGTTCTCCGATTTGCTTCGCGGCGACGGCACCATTCCAGCCGCACCCGTATCGCGCAATGCCGCTCGGTGCGGATGGCGAATATTTGATGGGCAAGGTCACTTGCCGCATATCGGAAGCGCTCTTGTGGCTGACTTGCGGTTGACATGGGCAAGGCTCCTCGTTTATGAGCCACGCACAAGTTGAAAGGCGCGTCTTCGGGCGCGCCTTAAAAATTCGGCCCGGACCGGGCCCAGACCGACGGGCAAGACCATGAAGATCAAGAATTCGCTCAAGGCGCTGAAGGCGCGTCATCGCGACAACCAGCTGGTTCGTCGCAAGGGACGCATCTACATCATCAACAAGACCGCCCCGCGCTACAAGGCGCGCCAGGGCTGAGTTTTGCATGCGCGGCTGATGTTGCCGCGCCTGCATGATGTTAATTGCCGGCCTGCCGGCCCTTTCACGCTAAAATCACTTTGACGATCCGCCGTCCGGGGCTAGATTCCGGCGATGCGGATTCTTTTTGCATTGATCCCGGCCCTTCTGCTTTCGGGCATCGTCTTGCCGGCCGCCATCTCACCAGCTCGGGCGGACGATCCTGTCGCGCCTCCGGTTGCCACGACCAAACAGGCACGCCTCGACCAGCTTTTCGTCGACCTGAGGCGCGAACGCAATGAAAAGGCCGCCGAGCGCATTGCCGGGCGCATCTGGAGCGAATGGTTCCAGTCCGGCAGCGCCTCGATCGACCTGATGATGCAATGGTCGCAGAAGGCCATGGAAAACCAGAAATACGACGTCGCGCTCGATTTCCTCGACCAGGTGGTGACCTTGCAGCCGGCCTATGCCGAAGGCTGGAACCGGCGCGCGACGGTGCATTTCATGATGAAGAACTACGGCAAGTCGATGTCCGACATCGACCGCACGCTACAACTCGAGCCCCGCCATTTCGGCGCACTTTCGGGGCTGGCGCAGATCATGGCCGAGACCGGCCACAAGCAGTCGGCGCTTGAAGCCTGGCAGAAGGTGCTTGCCATCTATCCGATGATGCGCAGCGCCCAGGACCAGGTCGGTGCGCTGTCGGAAGAGCTTGCCGGCGAAGGCATTTGATGCGCAGGCTTGCAGCACAAAAACCGCTGCGCCCCCTGAACTAATTCCGCTCCGCTCCGTACCTCCTGCCCATGAACCTCATCTACGCTGCGTTTGCCTTCTTCCTGGCGCTTGTGTTCGCCTTTGCCGGCGTCACCCGCGCCGGCGCATGGCTGATCGAGCGTCGCAATCCGCCGGCCGGTGACTTCGCCGATATCGGCGGCGCGCGCATCCACTATGTCCACGTGCCGGCGCCGGCCAATGCCGACCTGCCGCCGATCGTCTTCATCCACGGCGCCAGCGCCAATCTTGAAGATCAGATGCTGCCGCTGAGACCCCTGATCGAAGGCCGCGCCGAGATGCTGTTCCTCGACCGTCCCGGCTTCGGCTGGTCGGGACGCGGCAACAACGAGACCCCGTCTGTGCAGGCCAACACCATCGCGGCGCTGATGGATCGCCTCGGCATCAAAAAGGCGATCGTCGTCGGCCATTCCTTCGGCGGCGTGGTCACTGCGGCCTTCGGGCGCGAACATGCCGACAGGACGCTTGGCCTCGTCTTCCTTTCGCCCGTCAGCCATCCCTGGCCGGGCGGCGCGACCGCCTGGTACTACAGACTGACGACGGTTCCGGTCGTCGGCCGGCTGTTTTCCGAAACGCTGGCCTATCCGGCGGGAACGCTGCAGATGGACGCCGCCACCACTTGCGTCTTTTCCCCCAACAAGGTGCCGGACGGCTATGTGGCCGCGGCTTCGATCCCCCTGGTGCTACGGCCCGCCGCCTTCCGCGCCAATGCCATCGATGTAGCGGGGCTCTATGGCTATGTGCTGGCCGCCGCGCCGCGCTACCACGACATCAAGGCGCCGACCGTGATCATCTCGGGCGACCGCGACAAGATCGTCTACGCGACGGTCCATTCGGTTGGCCTGGCGCGCGACATTGCGGGCGCCGAACTGGTTTGGGTGCGCAATCTCGGCCACAAGCCCGATTGGATCGCCCCCGATCTCGTCATCGGCGCGATCGGCAAGGTCGCCGGCAGGGCCCTGGACCTGCAGGCAATGGCCAGGAGCGTGGAAGCACGCATCGCCGGCGATGCGCAGGGCGCCAAATGTCCCGATCTAAAGGTGCCGGAAGCCGAACTCGCGCCGACCTAGAACAATTCCGGGAAAGGTGTGAAACGGTTTTCCGTCCGGAATTGCGTCAAAACAAAGAGATAGATTCCGCAATCGGGCGGACCAGCTCTACCGGCTCGGCTGCGTCTCCGACCCGACATAGGCGATACGAAGCATATTGGTCGAGCCCGGGGTCCTGAGCGGCACGCCAGCGGTAATGATGACGCGGTCGCCCGGCTTGGCGAACCCTTCATCTATGGCGATGCGGCAGGCGCGGTCGACCATGTCGTCGAGGTCGACCGCATCGGGCGAGACGACGCAATGCGTGCCCCACAGAAGCGACAGCCGCCGCGCCGTGTTGAGGATCGGCGACAGCGCCACGATCGGCACCTGCGGCCGCTCGCGCGCGGCGCGCAGGCCGGTGGTGCCGGAGGCCGTATAGGTGACGATCGCCGACAGTTTCAGCGTCTCGGCGATCTCGCGGGCGGCGAGCGAAATGGCGTCCGCACCCGTCGCTTCCGGTTCAGAACGCTGCGCATTGATGATGCCGGCATAGGTCGG
The DNA here is from genome assembly GCF_044778005.1 of Mesorhizobium sp. IMUNJ 23033. NCBI lineage: Bacteria > Pseudomonadati > Pseudomonadota > Alphaproteobacteria > Hyphomicrobiales > Phyllobacteriaceae > Mesorhizobium > Mesorhizobium sp. IMUNJ 23033. The sequence continues at coordinate 41,200 of NZ_JBJACT010000031.1, read as the reverse complement.
GTCGGTTTCGACCTTGGTGGCGATCCTGTCCATCATCGCCACAGCCTCGACCGGATAGGCGCCGGCCGCCGATTCGGCCGACAGCATGATGGCGTCCGCGCCTTCGAAGACGGCGATCGACACGTCCGAGACCTCGGCGCGGGTCGGCACCGGTGCGGTGATCATCGATTCCAGCATCTGCGTGGCAATCACCACCGGCTTGCCGGCGCGGCGCGCGGCGCGCGTGATCTGCTTCTGGATGCCGGGCACGGCTTCGAGCGGCATTTCGACGCCGAGATCGCCGCGGGCAACCATCAGCGCATCCGACAGTTCGATGATCTCCGACAGCCGGGCGACGGCCTGCGGCTTTTCGATCTTGGCCATGATCAGCGCCCGGCCGCGCGCGATCTTGCGCGCTTCGGCGAGATCCTCCGGCCGCTGCACGAAGGACAGCGCCACCCAGTCGACGCCTGCCGCCAGCACCGCGTCGAGATCCTTGCGGTCCTTCTCGGTCAAGGCGCCGACCGGCAGGTCGGTGTCGGGCAGACTGACGCCCTTCTTGTCGGAAATGGTGGTGCCGGCAACGACAGTGCAGACGATCGACTTGCCGTCGCTCTTCACCGCCCTCAGTTCCAGCTTGCCGTCGTCGATCAGCAAACGGTGACCGGCCTCGACCGAGCTCAGGATTTCCGGATGCGGCAAATAGACCCTGCTCGACGTGCCGGGCTCCGGATTGTCGTCGAGCGTGAAGCTTTGGCCGACGCCCAGCACCTCCTTGCCATTGGCGAACTTGCCGACGCGCAGCTTCGGCCCCTGCAGATCGGCGAGGATGCCGATGGGACGGCCGACGGCTTCCTCGACAGTGCGGATGCGGCCGACCAGCGTGCGCATCAAATCGTGGTCGGTATGGCTCATATTGATGCGGAAGACATCGGCGCCGGCTTCGAACAGCTTCTTCAGCATCTCCTCGGAGGAGGAAGCCGGACCGATGGTGGCGAGGATCTTGACCTTGCGGTTGCGTCTCATTGACTGTTTGTTCCCGGGGCGGGGGTCGCCGGAGCGCCTCCCGTTGCGGGCTCGTCGGTCAGCTGGACCATCCAGCTTGCCTGCTCGCCCGTGTCATATTCCTGAAATCCGGCGCGCTGGAAGCCCCGGGCGACGCAATCGGTTACGCCGGCGATCTTGAACTCTTTTTCGGCCACGCACATGTTGATCGGGCCATCCCAACGCCCGCCGCGCTCGGCGTCTTCTGCATAAAGATAGTAAAACCTTGATGACAGCGGTCCTTCGATCAGCGTCTTGCAGCTCGATCCTTCTATGTGCCACCAGCCCTCGGTGATCCAGCCGGCCTTGGCGCGGTAGCCGATGCCGACGCCAACCAGGTTCTGCGTGGCGTTGCAGACGCGGAAGTCGGCACGGGCGGGCGAGGCCGCGATCATGGCCGACAGGCCCGCGGTGACGATCAGGACCGGCAAGGCGAAGGCACGGCGCATGCGCGGCCTGCCGGCGAAACCCATCCTGAAACCCCTCAAGAACCACATCTGCATCTCTCGACGCCCCTTTTCGGAAAACTCCGGGCGCATGTCAACGCGCCGTTCTGTCCAATTCCAATCGATTTAGAAAGGCCCCGCCGGCGATCTGTCGCCTTGCGTCGGATTTTTCGCAGAAACCGTGGCCAAACAACGGCATTGCGCCTGCGCCCTCTTCGTGGAATGACGATACCACCCTCCCCGGAAGCCAGCGACCAGACCATTTTCAGACAATGACCCGATCCACAGTTTTCGCGCCGTTCGATATCGTCGAAGGCGACCGCAAGCGAGGCATCGTGCTTCTTGGCGATCACGCCCGCCGCGAACTGCCGGAAGAGTATGGCAGCCTCGGCCTGCCGGCTAAGGAGTTCGAGCGCCACATCGCCTACGATATCGGCGTCGAGGCCGTGACGCGCGAGCTGGCGGCAATGCTCGGCGTGCCGGCGGTGCTTGCCAATTTCTCGCGGCTCTTGATCGACCCCAATCGCGGCGAGGATGACCCGACACTGATCCGCCAGCTCTATGACGGCACCATCGTGCCGGGAAATTACCCCATGGCGGCGGAAGAGCGGGAGAGACGGCTCGACGGTTTCTACCGGCCCTATCACGATGCCGTCGGCGCCATGATCGCCTCGGTGGCGCAGGCGTCCGCGAAAGCGCCCTTCATCTTCTCGGTACACTCCTTCACGCCGGCCATGCAGGGCATCGAGCGCCCATGGCATGTCGGCATATTGTGGGACCTGGACGACCGGGTGGCGCGGCCGCTGATCGATATGCTGGCGGCGGACGAGAGCCTCGTCGTCGGCGACAACGAACCCTATGACGGCGCGTTGCGCGGCGACACAATGTTCAGGCACGCCATCATCAACGGCTTTGCCCATGCGCTGATCGAGATCCGCCAGGACCTGATCGCCGACAGCAGGGGCGCAATGCAATGGGCCGAACGGCTGGCCCCGATCGTTGACGCGATCGACCGCCTTCCCGATATACATCGGGTGAAGATGTTCGGCTCGCGCACCGGGCCGGTGTGACGGAGATCCGACAATGACCGAACTTAGCGACGAACAGAGACGCGATTTCGAGGCCGCCGCCTTCCGCCGGCTGGTGGCGCATCTGCGCGAACGCAGCGACGTGCAGAACATCGACCTGATGAACCTCGCCGGCTTCTGCCGCAACTGCCTCTCCAACTGGTACCGCGAAGCCGCCGAGACCGAGGGCGTTGCCCTGTCGAAGGACCAGTCGCGCGAAATTATCTACGGCATGCCCTATGCCGAATGGCAGGCGCTCAACCAGACCGAGGCCTCAGACGCCAAGAAGGCCGAATTCGAGGCAAGACGTCCCAGGGATCACTGACGCTGCTTGGCCCAAACACTTTCGGCCCCCAGCGCTTGACTGAAAATTGAATCGATCTAATTTGCCGCGCAAAGCCCTTTTCACACCGGATTCTGCCTTATGGACGCGCAAAACGTCATGGAGACAGCCATTCGCGGGCGGTGGGCCGTGGCCGGCATCTTCCTCGCCAACGGCTTCCTGACCGGCAGTTGGGCGCCGCAGATTCCGGTGTTCCTGACCCGCCTCGACATCTCGAAGTTCACGCTCGGCCTGCTGATCCTGCTGTTCGGCGTCGGCGCGGTGACCGCGATGACCTGGTGCGGCCATCTTATCTCCCGGCACGGGTCGCGCAGCGTGCTGCGCTGGTTCGGCCTGTGCGGCAGTCTCGGCCTGCTGGTCGTGGCACTGGCCCCCAACGTGCCGCTGGCGGCCATCGCCATGTTCATCTTCGGCGGTTCGATCGGCGGCATGGACGTCGCCATGAACGCCAATGCGGTGGCGGTGGAAAGAAGGCTTTCCCGCGCGATCATGTCGTCCTCGCACGGTTTTTGGAGCCTCGGGGGTTTCGCAGGTGGTGCGGTCGGCGGCTTGGCCATACAGAACTACGGCCATCTTGCCCACGCGATGGTGGTGACAGTGCTGGCCTTTGCCCTGATCGCGCTGGCAGTCGGCCACCTTATCGTCGAGGACAAGCCCAAGGCATCCGAGCACCAGAAATTCTCGCTGCCGGCAAATCCGCTTGTCTATCTGGTCGGGCTGATGGCGCTGCTGACCATGATTTCCGAAGGCGCGGTGCTCGACTGGGCGGCCCTCTACCTCAAGCAGGAACTTAGTGCCGACCTTGCTATCGCCGGCCTCGCCTATGCCGCCTTTTCCGGCGTCATGGCCGTCATGCGCTTCCTTGGCGACGGCGTGCGCAACCGCTTCGGCGCGGTGGCGACGCTGCGTGGCTCGGCGCTTGTTGCCGCTGCCGGCATGCTGGTCGCCGGCCTGTCGCCGTCGCCCTGGCTCGCCATCGCCGCCTTTGCCTTTTGCGGCTTCGGCATCGCCAACATGGTGCCGATCATCTTTTCGGCCGGCGGCAACCAGGAAGGCATGTCATCCGGCACCGGCATGAGCGTCGTCACCACGATGGGTTACTCAGGCATTCTGGTGGCCCCGTCGGCGATCGGCTTCTTCGCAGAGCATTCGAGCTTCGGACCGATCTTCGTCGCCCTTTCGGGATTGCTCGTCATCGTGCTCTTGATGGCGGGGCTTGCTCACCGCGCCGAATTCGCGCCCGAGCCGGCGCCGGCCGAATAGCGCTTCAGTTCCTCATAGAGAAAATCCGCGACGCGGCGGATGCGCACGCTGCTGCGCACATCGCGATGCATGGCCAGCCACACCGGGAGCGTCGGCAGTGTCAGCTCCGGCAGTATCGTCTCCACCAATGGATCGCGGTCGATCAGCGGCCCCTGACCGAAACCGATGCCATTTCCCGCCCGCACCGCCTCCCACAGCACGATCTGGTTGTCGGTCCTGAAGCGAAAGGCATTGCGCGTGAGCGAGATGCCGAACTGGGTAAAACCGCGAATGATCTCGTCGCCGCGGTCGAAGCCGATCAGGTCATGCCCGACAAGATCGCCGGGCTCGAGCGGCCGGCCCCGCCGGTCGAGATAGGATGATGCCGCGCAGAGGCGGAGCGGAATATCGGCGACCTTGCGCGCCACCAGCTCGTTCTGCGCCGGCTTCACCATGCGGATGGCAATGTCGGCATCGCGGCGCAGCAGGTTCTCGACCTGGTTCGAGGCGACGATCTCGACCTCGATGCCGGGCTCCTCGACACCGAGTCGAGCCGTCATCTCCGGCAGCACACAGGCTGCCACCACTTCGCTGGCGGCGATACGCACCGTGCCTTCGATCGCTTCGACCGATCCCAGCGCCAGCAGCGAAAAAGCGCTCGCCTGTTCGCTGACGGCCCGGCCGCGTTCGTAGAGCGTGCTGCCGGCCTCGGTCAGTGCGTAGCCGCGCCGACCGCGCCGGAACAGCGTCACCCCAAGCGCCTGCTCCAGTTCCGCGATGTGGCGGCCAAGCGTCGGCTGGCTCGCGGCCAGCTTTCTCGCGGCAGCGGACAGGCTGCCGGTTTCCGCCACGGTGACGAAACTCTTGATCAGGTTCCAGTCGATCTCAGCCATTCATTTATGAATATCAGATCGCCAAATCCAGTCAATTTCCATTCGTTTGCAAACACTGCACATTGAAGGTCTCAACGCAAACATGGAGACAAAAATGACCAAGATCGCAATCCTCGGCGCCAATGGCCGGCTCGGCCGCGTGGTCGCCAGGGCCTTCATCGACGCCGGCTACGACGTCCGGACCGTCACCCGTAGCGGCAAGGTGCCGACGGAACTCAAGGGCGCCACGGCTGTCGCCGGCGATGCCCTCGACCGTGACGCGCTGATACGCGCCACGCAAGGCGTCGACATCATCTTCAATGGCCTCAACCCGATCTACACCGACTGGGGCAAGTGCCTGCCAATGGCCGAAAACGTCATGGCCGCCTGCTGGGCGAACGGCGCCCTGCACCTTACTCCGGGCAATGTCTACAATTTCGGCTCGCCCATCCCGGCGGTGATCTGGGAAGACACACCGTTCCACCCGACGACCGAAAAGGGCCGCATCCGCATCGCCATGGAGGAACTTTTTCGCCGTGAGGCGGACGCCGGACGTGTCCGCACCATCCTGCTCAGGAGCGGCGATTTCTTCGGCGGCACCGGCAGCGGCTCCTGGTTCGACCTGATCGTCGCCGCCAAGATGAACAGGGGCATCTATACGGCACCTGGGCCGGTCGATCTCGTGCATGAATGGGCCTATTTGCCGGATATGGCCAAGGCCTTCGTCGGCCTGGCGCGGAACCTCGACAAGCTCGGCTCTTACGAGGCACTGAACTTTCCGGGACATGCCGTCACCGATCTGGAGATCAAGGCGGCGGCCGAGAAAGCACTCGGGCGTACGCTCAAACTGACGTCGATGCCCTGGTGGGTGCTGCGCGCCGGCAGCCCATTCGTAGCGATGTGGCGCGAGATCGTCTCGATGTCCTACCTGCGCTTCGAACCGCACAGGCTGGCCTCGCCAAGGCTGGAAGGCATCATTGGGCCGATCCCGCATACGCCGCTGGAGACGGCCGTTGCAGATGCCTTGAACGACATTGGCATTGCCACAATTGCAGCAGTGGACAGCCAGAAGGCTGCCTGATCTACAGTTCGGACAACGCAGCGGGCGCCAGATGGGCCTCCGCTGCTTGCTCTGCCGGAGTCTCGGCTTAGATCCTGCCCATCAAGAGCAGGATCAGCAGCACCACCAGAAGGACGCCGACGATGCCCGACGGGCCATAGCCCCAGGCGCGCGAATGCGGCCATGCCGGCACCGCGCCGATCAGGATGAGGATCAGAATGATGATGAGAAGCGTGCTGATTGTCATGAGAAATCCCTCGCCTTAAAATTGAATTCGAAGGGACAATGCAAAAGGCCGCCCGAGGTTCCCGGACGGCCTTTTGCTCGGCTAACCAAAACAAGGCTATTCGGCGGCCTTCGGGAAGGCGATTGCGGGCTCCGCACCGAGATCCGGCGCCGGCGCATCCGAAGAAATCTCACCCTTGCCGCGCCGGAACAGACGGCTGAACCATCCGCGCCGGGCGCCGGGCTTGACCTTGGCGCGAGTGAACACCATCAGCATCGACGGCGTCACCACCAGTGTCAGGATGGTGGCGAAGGACAGGCCGAAGACGATCGCCGACGACAGCGAAATCCACCATTGCGTCGACGGCGCGTTGATCGTCGTCTCGTGATGGAAGATTTCGAGGCCGAGGCCAAAGGCGATCGGCAGCACGCCGAGGATCGCCGACACCGCCGTGAGCACCACCGGCCGGGCGCGTTCGCGGCAGGTCTGCAGCACCGCCTCGACTTTGTCCCAGCCCTCTTCGCGCAACCGGTCGTAGGTGTCGATCAGCACGATGTTGTTGTTCACCACCACACCGGCAAGCGCAATGACGCCAATGCCCGACATGACGATGCCGAAGGCTTCTCCCGTCAGCAGCAGTCCGAGGAACACGCCGATCGTCGCCATGACCACGCAGGACAGCACCAGCCAGACGCTGGTGAACTTGTTGAACTGCGCGAGAAGCACGAGGAAGATCAGGAAGATCGCCGCACCAAAGGCCTTGCTGAGGAAGGCGCTGGCTTCCGCGCTGTCCTCGTTCGAGCCGGCAAGCTTCCAGCGTATGCCGCTGCCGAGGTTCATGTCGGAGACGGCCTTGGTGACCTCCTGCTGGACGGCTGCGACCTGGGTGCCGGCGGCGACGTTGGCCTGGACGACCACCGTGCGCGCGCCATCGATGCGGTTGAGCACACCAACTGTCGGTTCTGGCTTGCGGATGACGAAGTTCGAGATCGGCACCGCCCCTTGCGAGGTCTGCACCCTGAGTTCGTCGAGTGTCGACAGCGTGCGCCGGTCCTCGGGCAGGCGCAGCCTAATGTCGACGGCGTCATCGGCGCCCGCGGGCCGGTATTCCGAAAGCTTCAGCCCGTTGGTCACCAGCTGCACCACGGTGCCGACCGAGGTCGGGCTGATGCCGTACTGCGCCGCTTTTGCGCGGTCGACGTCGATCGCCCAGTCGACGCCGGGCGGCGGCAGGCCGTCGGAAATGTCGATGACGCCGGGCACCTTGGCGATCCGTGCGGCGACGGCCCGCGCCTTGTCGTCGAGCCCCTTAGGATCGGCGGCCGAAAGCCTGATCTGGATCGGCTTGCCTGTCGGCGGGCCGGCCTCGGGCACGCGCACCTCGACATCGACGCCGGGAATACCGGCCATGACGCCGCGCAGATCGTTCAGTATGTCATTCGCGGATTTGCGCTCGCGCCAGTCCACGAATTCGTACTGGATCACGCCGACCACGTCCTCGGGAACGTCCTGGCCACCGCCTTGCGTCTTGCCGACGCGGGTATAGACCGATTTCACGCCCGGCCAGCCGAGCAGCCGGTTCTCCGCCTCCTTGGTCGCGGCGTCCATTTCGGCAAGCGAAAGATTGCCGCGGGCATGCACGTAGAGCAGGCCGTAGTCGGGCTCGACATTGGGGAAGAACTCGACGCCGGCGCCGAATTTCGAATAGGCGAAGCCGACACCGAACAGCAAAGCGACCGTGAGCACGAGCACGGTGATGGGAAAGCGCACCGCCTGCTTCACCACGGCCATGTACCAGCCATCGCGGTTGTCGTCCTCGTGATGCTTCGGCGCCTTGGCGAAGATGGCGCCCAATGTCGGCGCGAAGACCAGCGCATAGAGCATCGAGGCCGACAGCGTGACGATCAGCGTGATCGGCATGTATTTCATGAAATCGCCGATGATGCCCGGCCAGAACAGCAGCGGCGAGAAGGCGGCGATGCGCGTCATCGTCGCCGCGATCACCGGCCCGGCCATGCGCCTTGCGGCAAGCGCGAACGCCTCTTCCTTCGGCATGCCTTCGCTCATCCGCCGTTCCGCGAATTCGGTGACGATGATGGCGTCGTCGACCAGCATGCCGACCGCCAGGATGAGGCTGAACAGCACGATCATGTTGATCGTGTAGCCCATCATGGCGAGCAGCAGGATGCCGATCAGGAAGGACGATGGAATGGCCAAGCCGATCAGCAGCGATGCGCGGCCGGACAGCGCATAGAGAATGACGATGAACACCAGGATGACGGCGATCATGACATGGTTCTGCAAATCGCCGAGCAGTTGATTGACGAAGACCGACTTGTCCTGCGTGTAGGTGACGTGCATGCCTTCCGGCATCGACTTGATGAAACTATCCGACACCGCCCGGACATTGGTCAGCGTATCGATGAGGTTGGCGCCGATGCGCTTCTTCACCTCGATGGCGATCGCCGGCTTGCCGTCGAGCCGGGTCACCGTCTCGGCATCCTTGAAGGTGGAGCGGATGGTGGCGATATCCCTGGCCCGGACGACCGCGTCAGGCGTGGCGACCACCGGCAGATTGGCGACGTCTTCCGGCTTTTCGATCAGCGACGGCACCTTGACGGCGTATTTGCCTTCCGAGCCTTCGATGTTGCCAGCCGCAACCAGGCTGTTGGAGGCAGCGACGCCTTGCACGACCTGGTCGAGCTGCAGCCCATAGGATGACAATTTCATCGGATCGACGACGACTTCGACGAGATCGTCGCGCGCGCCCTGCAGCGAGCCTTCGAGCACGCCGGGCACTTCCTCGATGCGGTCGCGCAATTCACGCGCCGCCGCCGTCAGCACCCGCTCCGGCACTTCGCCAGACAGCGTCACCACCAGCACCGGGAATTCGGAAACGTTGACCTCGGTGACCGTCGGCTCCTCGGCCGCTTGCGGCAGGTCGGCCTTGCCGTCCTGCACCTTGCTGCGCGTATCCTGCAGCGCCGTCGCCAGGTTCGTCTGCGGCTGGAACTCGACCAGCACATAACCGCCGCCCTGGAAGGCGGCCGAGCGCATCTCCTTGAGCCCCTTCAGGCTCTTCAGCTTGCTTTCCATGGGCCGCAGCAGCAGGCGCTCCGAATCCTCCGGCGAGATGCCTTGATAGATCAGGCTGACATACATCATCGGGATCGGAACGTCGGGCTCCGCTTCCTTCGGCGTCGACTGATAGGCGACCCAGCCGGCGAGCAGGAGGAAGACCAGGACCGAAATGGTCAGCCGGGCGTTGTGGATTGCGAGTCTTACGATATCCATGACTTAGGCCTGCTGTTGCTTTCGGGATCTGAGCGGCAGCGTGTCGTCACCAGGGTGGAACCCCGGCAGATCATGCTATTGTGTGCCGGCTGTCGCCTCGCCGATCAGCTTGTTGATTGTCGCCTGGTCGGCCTCGACCGGTTTGACCAAATCGCCTTCCTTCACCAGCTCCTGGCCGGCGACGATGATGCGCGCATCATCGGGAATGCCGCCCAGCACGAGGCCATTCGGCGTGTCGTCGACGAGATCGATCGGGAAGAACGCGACCTTGTTGTCCTTGCCAACGGTGCGGATGCCGAGATCGCCCTTGTCGCCCAGCGTCACCACCGAACGTGGCAGCATGACCGCGTCGGTCGGCTGCGCGCTGAGCGCGATTTCCGCCGTCATGCCGGCCGGGATGCTGCCGTCCGCATTGGGGATCGCCACCTCGACGCGGAAGGTCCGGGTCTGCGACGAGGCATCGCGGCTGATGTAGCGCACGGTGCCGGTGACCTTCTGGTCATTGACCAGGCGCACATTGGCCTCGTCGCCGATCTTGATGTAGCGCAGGTCGCGCTCGCTGACTTCGCCACGGGCGATGACCGGATCGAGCTTGAGAATGGTCGCCACCTCGCCGCCCGCCATCACAGAACTGCCAACTTCCACCGGCACCCGGTCGATGATGCCATCGAAAGGCGCCTTCACCTCATTGCGACCAAGCTCGGCTTGCATGGCTTCCAGCACCGATTGTGCCAACGTCAGGCTGGAGCGGGCGTTATCGAGCTGCAGCTTGGGCAGATTTCCGGTCTTGGCCAATCGCTCGGCAGCAGCAAGCTCCGCCTGGCGTTGGGCAAGAAGCTGCCTGGCATTGCTGACCGCCGAAAGTTTTTCCTCGGTGGCAAGCATCAGCACGAGGTCGCCGGTCTTGACGTGCTGTCCCTGCTTGACCGGCAGCTTGTCGATGATGCCGGCCACCCGCGTCGCCAGCACCGCGCGCTTGTCGGCCTCGGTCAATCCGGAAATGCGGATAGCGCGCGCATAGGTCTTGCGCGGCGGCGTCACCACCGCGACGGTGCGCGGCGCGGCCTTGGGCTGCTCGGCCTCGGCGGCCTTCGGCTTGTCGGTGCCCGCCGCCTTGGGCTGATCGGCTTCGCCGGCCTTGGGCTTGTTGTCAGGGGCAGCGCTGCCGACGGATGAGAACGCGCCGGTCCCCATCCAGGCTGCGAATCCGATAAGCACGACAATTGCTGCAAGCTTGTGAAACCTGATTTTCGGCATGTCGTTTTTTTCCACTGCGGGTCGGGCCAGGTCACGTCTTCGAAACGCGGGCGCGTCGCCGATATGGGTGCGCGCAGGGCCATGTTCAATTTGCCGTGAACGGCGAAGCGCGCTTCTACCTCAAAGTTGCATTGCAAAACAGTCAGAAAGTTTGATGGATCATTGCGCCACCGGACAGAGTATGCCCGCCATTCTCCAGCTCTTGGCCGCCTGGCCGCTCGCCTTTACTGGTTCGGGACGGTCATTGGCAGCAGGTGTCAGGATGATGCGGAACCTCTCAAGCATTCGAGGAAACCGAGGGCAAATCTATCAGGTGATGAGCTTCAACAGGCGGAAAAGCCGCTCGAATGTTTTGCCGTAAGGTGGGCGCAAAAGGGCGCCCGCGCTCAATTTGGACTGAAGGAAAATCGGCTTTTCCTTGCTGAAGGTCCGAAAACCCCATTCGCCGTGATAGGCACCCATGCCGCTGGCGCCGACGCCACCGAATGGCTGGCGTTCCTGCACCAGATGCAGCATGCAGTCATTGACCGTCACACCGCCGGCAATCGTTTCCTGCATCACCCGTTGGCGATTGCCGCTGTCGCGGCCGAACCAGTAGAGCGCAAGTGGACGTTCCGCCCGGTTCACATGCTCGATGGCGTCATCGACGTTGGCGTATTCGATGATCGGCAGCACCGGCCCGAAAATCTCTTCGCGCATAAGCCGCAGATCCTCGCCCGCGTTCCTGATCAGCGTAGGCAGCATCTTGCGATCCGTGTCGCCGAGTTTTTCGCCTGCCGGATTGATCTCGATGACATCGGCACCACTCTCACGAGCTTCGGCGACCATGTCGCTGAGCCGCCGATGGTGCCGCTCGCTGACGATGGCCGTATAGTCGGGATTGTTGCGCAGGCTCGGATAGAGCCGCGCCATCGCGGCCGCAAACTTCGTGGCAATCATCTCCGACTGCCCTTGCGGAACCAGCAGATAGTCCGGAGCGATGCAGGTCTGGCCTGCATTCAAAAGCTTGCTGTAGGCGACGCTGGACACGGCTGCGTCGAGGTCGCATGACCCATCGAAGATAGCTGGCGACTTGCCACCAAGTTCGAGCGTCACTGGCGTAAGGTTCGCTGCCGCGGCGATCGCGACCTGGCGGCCGACCGCCGTCGAACCGGTGAACAGCAAATGATCGAAGGGCACCGACACGAAGGCTTTTCCGACCTCGGCGTCGCCGACAACGACACTCATCTCGTCAGGGGCAAAATGCTCGCCGACCAGACGTTCGAGCAAGGCGGAAAATTTCGGCGTCAGTTCGGAGGGCTTGATCAGAACGCGGTTGCCGGCTGCCAGCGCGGCCGTGGCCGGCGCGATGGCAAGCTGGAACGGATAGTTCCAGGGCGACACGATGCCGACCACACCGACCGGCTGGGGCAGAAGCCGATTGCGCCCCGGCAGGAACGGCAGGCTGGTGGCGACGCGGCGCTCCCGCATCCATCCGCGCAGATGCGCAAGCGCATGCTTTATCCCCGCGCCAACGACGAACAGCTCCGCAAGGCGCGTCTCGTGGGCCGAACGGCTGCTGAAATCGGAGTCGATGGCGGAGCAGATCTCGGCCTCATGCTGCTCCGTGAGCGCCAGCAGACGCTTGAGACGATCCTTGCGGACATCAAGGCTTGGGAAAGGCTCTTTCTCGAATGCCCGGCGCTGCGACTCGAACCGTGCGCCAAGGGCATCCTGTCTGGTCTGCAACATCGCAACCTCCCGTTTACGTCTAGGTAAGTTACATCGCACCTGGGGTCGAATCCAGCACTTCCCTGGTTCCGTTGGGGAAGAACCGCGCCGGCAGACATCTCGTTGTTCTCGCCGCGAGGCAAGCACTTGGCAGCAGATGAATTGAAGACCGCTGCTCAGGCCTGACGGCGTGCCTGCTCGGGCTTCTTGCGCGCCGCCAAAAACTCCTTGACTCGCCGGCCGGGCGCCGGCCCGCGCACCGGCTTGAAACCGTCGTCGAGCTCGCCGGAGAGATCGAGCGTCGGCCGCTTGCCGACGGCGTCGTAATTCTCCTCCAGCCAGTCGCTGGCCGCGGTGCGGCCGAGATCGCGCAGATAGGCGAGGAATGCCCATTCGGCATTGACCTTGGACGACGCCGACAGGTCCTTGAACGCTTCGTCGGCGTCGATGCGGTGCATACGGATGTCGCGGTATTCGCCATGCGGCAGGCGGCCAGCGGCGATCAGTTCCTTGACGAAGGCGATCGAGCGGAATTCGTTAAGAAGCCCTGCATTGAAGGTGATCTCGTCGATACGGTTCTGGATCTCGTTGGCGCTCTTCGGCGTCCCCTCGCGCACCACCGGATTGATCTGCACCAGAAGCACGTCCTCGGTGGCAGCCGTCTTGAAGAACGGGAACAGCGCCGGATTGCCGCCATAGCCGCCATCCCAATAGGGCACACCCTTGATCTCGACGGCGCGGAACAATTGCGGCAGGCAGGCCGAGGCCATCACCGTATCGAGGTCGATCTCGCCGTCGGAAAAGACGCGCAACTGCCCGGTCTCGACATTGGTCGCCGAGATGAACAGCTCCATCGACTTGCAGGCGTGCACGTTCTTGAAATCGATCTCCTGTTCGACCACGTCGCGCAGCGGGTTGAGCCCGAGCGGATTGGCGACATAGGGTGAAAACACCCGCGACATGGTGTCGAAGAAGAAATAGCCCGGCGTGTTCTCGATTGACCAGTTGCCCCAGGCGACGTCCCACGGCATGCGCTGCACCGGGCTGAAGCGGCCCTTCGCCGCCACGGCGCGCCAGAAATCGTCGAGCTTCTGCCGCGCACCCTCGACACCGCCACGCACAAAGCCATCAGCCAGCGCCACCGCGTTCATGGCGCCGGCGCTGGTGCCGGAAACTGCTTGGATCTCGAGCCGCCCATCCTCCAGCAGCCGGTCGAGCACGCCCCAGGAAAAGGCGCCGTGCGAGCCGCCGCCCTGGAGCGCGATATTGATCTTCTTTTTCTCCTCCGCCTTGCCGTTCGTCGTCATGGCGTTCCTGTCGGTTTGGATGCTGCGTGCCTCATCCTGCCCGAGAATCGGAACAGTTCTGACGCAGCGGACCTATGTTGCAGTGCAGCATATAAGTCCTGACCAAGGCAAGAACACGAACACGGTCGCGTGATCACATGAAATTTCGGTCATGGAGAACAGCCTCCCCGCCTTGAAGCAGGGAGGCGCTGTGATCGAAACAGGCTGGGAGGCTCAGGCCACCAGATCCGGCACCGGGCCGACATAGCGCGACTGCGGTCGGATCAACCGCCCGGTCGTCTGCTGCTCGCGCGCATGGGCGACCCAGCCGGCAACGCGCCCGGCGGCAAACACATTGCTGAATGCCTCGGCAGGAAAACCCGCCGCCTCCAGCAAGAGCGCGGTGTAGAACTCGACATTGGTCTGGATCGAGCGCGACGGCTTGGCCTGCCGCAGCACCTCGAGTGCGGTCTGCTCCACCGTCTCGGCAAAGGCCAGCCGGTGGCCGGTTGCGCCGGCACCACCGAGTTGCCGCACCACCGCCTTCAGCACGTCGGCGCGTGGGTCGCGCACCCGGTAGATGCGATGGCCGAAGCCCATGATGCGTTCGCCGCGCGCGATCTCCGCCCGCAGCCAGCCGGCAGCATTGCCGCCTGCCTCGATCGCGTCGAGCATCTCGATCACCGGACCGGGCGCGCCGCCATGCAGCGGCCCTTTGAGCGCACCGAGGCCGGCCAGGATGGCCGAGGTCAAGCCGGCCTGCGTCGAGGCGACCACACGCGTCGCGAACGTCGATGCGTTGAGGCCGTGGTCGCAGACGGTGACTAGATAGGTGTCGAGGGCCGTGGCCAAGGCAGGCGATGCATCGGTGCTGCTCAGCATCCGCAACATGTCGGCGGCATGGTCTGCCTGCGGGTTCGGCGCGATCGCCGGATGTCCGCGCTTGCCGCGCAGCAAAGCCGGCGTCAGCACCGCCGGCGCCGCGATCAACAGCAAGGCGTCCGTCAACGTATCGCCGTCCGGCAGCAAGGCGATGCCGGCGCGCATGCCGCTGTAGACATCGAGCGGCACCTGGGCCGGGAGCATCGGCCGCAACCGCTCGAACACTTCGACGCGCGATCGGCCGATGGCCTGCGCAAGCTCGGCATTATCGGGAAGATCGTCGAAGAAGCCGTCCAGCAGCAGGCGAACCACTTGCGGATAACGCCAGCGACCAGCCAGCTCCGGCAGCGAATGGCCTCTTATGGTGAGGCGGCCGCCAAGGCCGTCGACATCGGAAAGCACGGTTTCCGCCGCTACCACGTCATCGAGCCCGTTTGCCATATCTGTCTCCTTGAGAGGTTTACCGACAGCAACTAATGGTGCATGATCAATGCATCAATCTTGATCAAGATAATCAATATAGGCTTGGAGCAACATGTCCGAGTGGCTGACACGTGAGGAAGCTCTGGGGCGGCTCAGGGTGCGGCCACAGACCCTCTATGCCTATGTCAGCCGCGGCCGCATCGGCATGCGGCCGGATCAGGCCGATCCGCGCCGCAGCCAGTATCGCGCTGACGATATCGCGGCGTTGGCGACCCGCCGGGCGCGTGGACGAAGCCCGCAGGCGATCGCCGAAAGCGCCATCGCCTGGGGCGAGCCGGCCATTGCCACCTCGATCTCGACCATCGTCCACGGCCGCCTCGTCTATCGTGGCGAGGACGCCGCGACACTCTCTGCCACGGCCACGCTGGAAGAGACGGCGAGCCTGCTTTGGGCGACGAATGCCGGCGTGTCATTTGCGGCGCAGGGCTCTCCCGGCGGTCAAAGCAGCCGCGCGGCGGCCTTCACCAGCCTTGCCCGGCTGGCGGCGGAAGGCCGGCCTTCCCTCGGACGCTTGCCGACCATGCTGTATCAGGATGCGGCCGGCGCCATCGGCGCTCTGGCGGCGGCACTTGGCGCGGTTGCCGGACGCGGCGCCGTGCACGAAAGGCTGGCGCGTGGCTGGTCCGTCGGCGGCGCCGGCGCGGGTTTGATCCGCAGGGCGCTGGTGCTGTTGGCCGATCATGAGTTGAATGCATCGACCTTTGCGGCGCGCGTCGCCGCCTCCACCGGCGCGCCGGTTGCTGCCTGCCTGCTTGCCGGCCTCGTCACCCTTTCCGGGCCCCGGCATGGCGGCGCCGGCGAGGCGGCCCTCAATCTGGTAGAAGATGCGGAGCGGCTGGGAGCCGATATCGCGGTCGGGCGCTGGCTTGGCCATGACAGGCCACTGCCAGGGTTCGGTCATCAGCTTTACCCCGAGGGCGATCCCAGGGCAGACGCCCTGCTGACCGATATCGAGGTCGACGGCGCACTTTCAAACCTGCGCGATGCTGTCTTCGCCGCGACAGGCACCCGCCCGAACATCGATTTCGCTCTGGCCGCGCTGACCCGAAATTTGCGCCTGCCGTCAGAAGCGCCGTTTCGCCTGTTCGCGCTTGGCCGCAGCATCGGCTGGGCCGCGCATGCCGTCGAACAGGTGACCAGCAACGGATTGATCAGGCCCCGCGCCCGCTACAACGGGCCCGTGAAGGAACCTTAGATCGACCCGACGAATGACGACGGCTGCCGTCGCAGCTGAGTTTGCGGCACCGGCCGAGCCGGCGCCGTCTGGCGCTCACGACATGGTGTCGAGCTTGCGCTGCATGGCGGCGATCTGTTCCTTCAGTTCCTGAAGGTCGTCCGGTTTCTCCGGCGCTTCCTTCTTGGCCGGCTCAGCCGGGGCAGGAGCAGGCCCGTTCGATCCGGCCGATGGGAACGGCGTGAACAGGCGCATCGCGTTCTGGAACATCTCCATGTTGCGGCGCGTCTGTTCCTCCAGCGCCTTGATCGGCGTGGCTATCTTCATCACGTCGATCGGAGACTTGCCGAAGGCGCCCTTCATCTGCTCGCGGAATCGCTCCTGTTCCTTGGAGAAGGCGATCATCGATTGTTCGAGGAAACTCGGCACGATCATCTGCATCTGGTCGCCATAAAAGGCGATCAACTGGCGCAGGAACGGGATCGGCAGCATGTTCTGCCCATCCTTGTTCTCCAGTTCGAAGATGATCTGTGTCAGCACCGGGTGCGTGATGTCGTCACCGGTCTTGGCGTCCTGGACGGTGAACTCCTCGCCCTTCTTGACCATGTCGGCCAAGTCCTCGAGCGTCACATAGGTGCTGGTGCCGGTGTTGTAGAGCCGGCGATTGGCATATTTCTTGATGATGATCGGATCGTCTTTCGCGGCCATCAGTATCCTCCCCGGACACCGGCCCATGTGAGTAAGCAGCCGGTAACGATTGCGCCCTTGCGAGGATATGCGCAAAAGCGTCACAATTCCAAGTGGTTTGTGCAGTGCGGCATCATTTTATGCTGCATGGCGGGCAAAATATGCTGCGCAGCGAAAGCCGTGGCGATTGCGCTGACCGCCGGCAGCCTGCTTGCCGCGCATGGCTGGCATGCCTATTTCCGGTTTGACTTGGGTCATGGAACGGGCAAGAAAAGTCCCTAACGATACCCAAAAACACGTCAACTCGAAGTCTGGAGAAGAAAATGTCCAATGCCATCGTTGTCGCCGGCGCGGCACGCACGTCTGTTGGCTCCTTCAATGGCGCCTTCGCCGCCACTCCGGCGCACGAGCTCGGCGCCGTCGTCATCCGGGAACTCCTGTCGCGTACCGGAGTCGAGCCGGGCGAGGTCGACGAGGTCATACTAGGTCAGGTGCTGACCGCCGCCCAAGGCCAGAACCCCGCCCGTCAGGCCTCGATCAACGCCGGCCTGCCCAAGGAGACCACCGCCTGGGGCCTCAACCAGGTTTGCGGTTCGGGCCTGCGCGCCATTGCGCTCGGCATGCAGCAGATCGCCTCGGGCGATGCCAAGGTGATCGTCGCCGGCGGACAGGAATCGATGTCGCTCTCGGCGCATGCCCAACATCTGCGCGCCGGCGTCAAGATGGGCGACTACAAGATGATCGACACCATGATCAAGGACGGGCTGTGGGACGCCTTCAACGGCTATCACATGGGCAACACTGCCGAGAACGTCGCGCGCCAATTCCAGATCACCCGCGACGACCAGGACCAGTTCGCGCTGGCCTCGCAGAACAAGGCCGAGGCCGCGCAGAAGGCCGGCAAGTTCAAGGACGAGATCGTCGCCTTCACCATCAAGGGCAAGAAGGGCGACACCATCGTCGACCAGGACGAGTACATCCGCCACGGCGCCACCATCGACGCCATGACCAAGCTGAAGCCGGCATTCGACAAGGACGGCACCGTGACCGCCGCCAACGCCTCCGGCATCAATGACGGCGCCGCCGGTGCCCTGCTGATGAGTGAGGCCGAAGCCATCAGGCGCGGTATCACGCCGTTGGCGCGCATCGTGTCCTGGGCCACCGCCGGCGTCGATCCGCAGATCATGGGCACCGGACCCATTCCCGCCTCGCGCAAGGCGTTGGAAAAGGCCGACTGGTCGGTCGGCGACCTCGACCTGGTCGAGGCCAATGAGGCCTTCGCCGCCCAGGCCTGCGCCGTCAACAAGGACATGGGCTGGGATCCCTCGATCGTCAACGTCAATGGCGGCGCCATCGCCATCGGCCATCCGATCGGCGCTTCCGGTGCCCGCATCTTCAACACGCTGGTCTTCGAGATGCGCCGCCGCGGTGCGAAGAAAGGCCTCGCCACGCTCTGCATCGGCGGCGGCATGGGCGTCGCCATGTGCATCGAAGCGCTGTAGTGACAGACTATCCGGGCGGCGCGAGCCGCCCGTTCCATTCTGCATGAAACGCCCGAAAACAGGGCGGTACCGAAAGGGGAAACGCATGAGCAAGGTAGCAATCGTCACGGGCGGGTCGCGCGGCATCGGCGCCGCGGTATCGGTCGCGCTGAAGAACGCCGGCTATTCGGTTGCCGCGAACTACGCCGGCAATGACGAGGCGGCGACGAAGTTCACTGCCGAAACCGGCATCAAGACCTACAAATGGTCGGTCGCCGACTATGACGCCTGCGCCGCCGGCATCAGGCAGGTCGAGGCCGATCTCGGCCCGGTTTCCGTGCTCGTCAACAATGCCGGCATCACCCGCGACGGCATGTTCCACAAGATGACGCGCGAGCAGTGGAAGGAAGTCATCGACACCAACCTTTCCGGTGTCTTCAACATGACGCATCCTTTGTGGGGCGGCATGCGCGACCGCAAGTTCGGCCGCGTCATCACCATTTCCTCGATCAACGGCCAGAAGGGACAGGCCGGCCAGGTCAACTATTCCGCCGCCAAGGCCGGCGACATCGGCTTCTCGAAGGCGCTCGCCCAGGAAGGCGCCCGCGCCGGCATCACCGTCAACATCATCTGCCCGGGCTACATCGCCACCGAGATGGTCAAGGCGATCGACGAGAAGGTGCTCAACGAACGCATCATCCCGCAGATCCCGGTCGGTCGCCTCGGCGAGCCGGAAGAGATCGCGCGCTGCGTCGTCTTCCTGGCTTCCGATGAAGCCGGCTTCATCACCGGCTCGACCATCTCCGCCAATGGCGGACAGTATTTCGCCTGAGGTTTCGAGTCCGTTCCGCGACAACTGACGTACCGGCCTAACGGCCGGTACAGATCTACGCGCCCACGATCGAGGCTCGTTGCCGTGACAATCGCAGTTGTCAGGCGGCAAGCTTCAGCGCTGGTTTGGCTACGGGCTTGCCGGGAGCAATTGAACCCGGCACACGCGAAGGTGCCGGCAACCGGGCCAGCGGCGCGCGGCTGAGGCCCGACAGTTTCAAGGCCATGCGACGCTTGAGCAATGGATTGAGGTTCATCAGCGAGAGCAGCAGATTGCGGACGAACCGCTTCACCGGATTACGGGTAAGTGCCATCTCGGTCATCCTGCCCGCCAGCTCAAGCACCTCCTGGGCCGCCGGTCGCCGCAGCTTTTCGTAGAGGTCGAGCTCGGCTTCCGTGCGCACGCCGTTCACCACATCGCCGAGCAATTCGCCAAGCATGACCGCGTCGATAATGCCGGTGTTCATGCCCTGTCCCCCTGCCGGGCTGTGCACGTGCGCGGCATCGCCCATGAGGAACAACCGGTCCTTGCGATACGACCGGACCAGGCGGTGATGCACGCGAAAACGCGAACTCCACGCCAGGTCGAGCACCCGGGCGCGCTGTCTGGTCGGCCCACGGCTGTCGAGCAGCGCCTGGATGTCGGCAATCCCTGGCTTTTCCGGCGCGTCATCCATTGTTGCAACGATACGGTATGACCCGTCCGGAAGCGGCGCCACCACCACCAGCCCGGCCGGCGCAAAGAACAGCGACACTTCCTTCGGCCCGATCGGCCAGTCGAGGCGGACGTCGGCAAGCACGAACGACCCGTCATAGGCAGCGCCGTCGAACTCGATGCCGGTCGCGCTACGCACCAGGCTGTTCATGCCGTCACCACCGACGACGTAGCGCGCCGATATCAGCTTCTCGCGACCGTTCTCGACCACCGTCACGCGGGCGCCGTCAGCATCGTGAACAACCGCCCTGGCCTCGACTTCGCGATGAATGACGCCGCCCAGGGCAGCGATCCGCTCGGCGAACACCAGCTCGGTCAGGTTCTGAGGCAGCATCAACAGATAGGGATGCCTTGATGGAAGCTTGCCGAAATCAAGATTGAGCAGCGCCCGGTTGCGGTCGCGGATGGCGAAATTTTGCAGCTTCAGGGCAAGTTCGTCCAGCCGCTCGGTGACACCGAGAGGCTGCAGCGCTTCCAGCGTCTGCGCATGGATGACGCCGGCGCGCGAAGTCTGAAGGCCCTGCGCCAGCTTGTCGATCAGCACGTGATCGACACCGGCCTGGTGCAGCATGATGGACAGCGCCATGCCGGTCGGGCCGGCGCCAATGATCAGGACTTCCGTTGTATCGGGCAACATTTTCTCTCTCCGTTTATCAACAAGTGTTGACTTTCTAATCGACGCCATTGCATTTGTCAACAGTCGTTGGCATATGAATTTTCATGGCTCAGAATCAGGCGAAGAAAATCAGCAAGTCGGACCGCACGCGGGCCCATATCCTCGAGGCCGCACGGCTATTGTTCGCCGAGCGCGGCTATGACGGCGCCTCCATCCGCGATGTCGCGGCGCATGCCTCGATCGATCCGGCCATGGTGATCCGCTATTTCCGCAGCAAGGACGAACTGTTCGCCAGGGCGGCGGTTGTCGACCTGCATCTGCCGGAGCTGCGGATGATTGACCGAGCCGCCATCGGCGAAACACTGATCAGGCGCTTTCTCGAAATCTGGGAAGGTCCGGCCAGCGGTCCTGGCATGACAATTCTGCTGCGTTCGGCGATGTCCAACGACTTTGCTGCCGAAAAGCTGCGCGAGGTGTTTGCCAGCCAGGTGAGGCCAGTGGTTGCGGCGGTCGGCGACCCCGCCGATGCGGGTCGACGAGCCGGTCTCGTCTCAAGCCAGTTGCTGGGTTTGGCGATGTGCCGATACCTGCTGCGGCTTCCTCAGGTCGTCGCCCTCTCCCACGACGAGATCATCCGGAATGTCGGCTCTGCCTTGCAGCGCTATGTGACGGAAGAGGATCTGTCCTGAAGCAGCCGTTTTGGCATTGCTGGCCGAGCCTGGTCGTGGTGCTATGATCGGGCCGACCGGTGCGCCCAACACCGATCTGTGCCGGAGTGGCACGCAAAGGTTAACGGCAGCTGCCAAGGCTGTGCAAAACCGACGTCACAAGCTGTGACTCCTCGGTGGAAAACCTGTTTTAAGCACAACCTGTTGGGGTGAACAAACCGGGAACATACTGACATCGCTGATTCGTCGCCGATTCGTTCCGGCTTTGGCCGAAACGTTAACGGCGAGGCCCGAAAATCTCGGCCAAATGGTTAAGGTCCGTTAGGAAAAGTCAACGATTTCATAATGTTGGCCGAGGTCGAGCTGGGTGCGGCGATCGTTCCCCGGCAAAAGTTAACAGCGTTGTTCTCTCTGCATAAATCGGGCCAGTTTAGCGATTCAGCATGTGGTGAGACTCGCCACCCAAAAATCCACATGTAGCCGTGAACAAAACCTGAATCAGCGAGAGTCGGTGATTCGTCGCCGATTCGTTCCAGACTCGTTCCAACTCTTAATCGGGACCGGATTTCGCGCGAGCCGGACGGCTCTTCGCCCCATCTGCGGAACATTCCGCTTTCGCTTCGCGCCTGAAATCCTTATGTGTCGGCTGTCACACGCGCCACCACTGGCGTGCTCCCCGGCAACGAGCGGCAGAAGCGTTATTTCCGAGCCGATGAACATCCAGCCGAAACACTCCCAGCCGCTGATCCTTTCGGGCCGCGACGTGACGGCCGTGCTCGGCCCGACCAACACCGGCAAGACCCATCTCGCCATCGAACGCATGGTGGCGCATGAAAGCGGAGTCATCGGCCTGCCGCTCAGGCTGCTGGCGCGCGAAGTCTACACGCGCGTCTGCGAAAAGGTCGGCGCTCATAAGGTGGCGCTCATCACCGGCGAGGAGAAGATCCAGCCGGTGGGCGCCAAATATTCGGTCTGCACCGTCGAAGCCATGCCGCGCGAGACCGACGCCGCCTTCGTCGCCATCGACGAGGTCCAGCTCGCCGGCGATCTCGAGCGCGGCCACATCTTCACCGATCGCATCCTGCATCTGCGCGGCCGCCAGGAAACGCTACTCTTGGGCGCGGCCACCATGCACGGCATCCTGCAGCGCCTGCTGAAGGGCGTCTCGGTGGTGACGCGGCCGCGGCTGTCGCACCTCGCCTATGCCGGCTCGAAGAAGCTGACCCGTCTGCCCCGGCGCACGGCGATCGTCGCATTCTCGGCGGACGAGGTCTATGCCATCGCCGAATTGATCCGTCGCCAGCAGGGCGGTGCCGCCGTCGTGCTCGGCGCGCTCTCGCCGCGTACCCGCAACGCCCAGGTGGCGCTGTTCCAGTCCGGCGATGTCGATTACCTCGTCGCCACCGACGCCATCGGCATGGGCCTCAACCTCGACCTCGACCATGTCGCCTTCGCCCAGAACCGCAAGTTCGACGGCTACCAGTTTCGCGACCTCACATCCGCCGAACTCGGCCAGATCGCCGGCCGCGCCGGCCGACATCTGCGCGACGGCACTTTCGGCGTCACCGGCCAGGTCGATCCGCTCGACGAAGAACTGGTCAAGAAGATCGAGGGGCACGATTTCGATCCGGTGAAGGTGCTGCAATGGCGCACCGCCGATTTCGATTTCGCCAGCCTCGATGCGCTGAAGCGCTCGATCGAGACCAACGCGCCGGTTGAGGGCCTGACGCGGGCGCTGCCGGCGGTCGATGCTCAAGCGCTCGAGCACCTGTCGCGCGACGCGGACATCCGCGCTCTGGCCACCGACGCCAAGCGAGTGGCGCTGCTGTGGGAAGCCTGCGCGCTCCCCGACTACAGGAAGATCGCGCCGGCCCAGCATTCCGACCTCATCGCCTCGATCTATATGGACCTCGCCCGGCATGGCCATGTCGACGAGAACTACATGGCCGAGCAGGTGCGGCGTGCCGACACGACAGACGGCGACATCGACACGCTGTCGCACCGGATCGCCCAGATCCGCACCTGGACTTTCGTTTCCAACCGGCCCGGCTGGCTGGCCGATCAGGCACACTGGCAGGAAAAGACGCGCGAAATCGAAGACAGATTGTCGGATGCGCTGCATGAGCGGTTGACGAAACGCTTCGTAGACCGCAGGACTTCCGTCCTCATGCGGCGCCTTAGAGAAAATACCATGCCTGAAGCCGAAATTAGCCCTACCGGAACCGTCCTTGTCGAAGGCCATCATGTCGGCGAGTTGCAAGGGTTCCGCTTCACCGCCGACCAGAGCGCCGGCGGCGAGGATGCCAAGGCCGTACGCACGGCGGCACAAAAGGCTTTGGCCACCGAATTCGAGGCGCGCGCCGAACGCTTCGGCGCCTGCGCCAATGGCGACATCGCGCTCGGCTCCGACGGCACGCTGCGCTGGATCGGCGCGCCGGTCGGCACGCTGGTCGCCGGCGACGAGCCGCTGAAGCCGCGCCTTGTCCTGTTGGCCGACGAGCAGCTTACCGGTCCCGCCCGCGACAAGGTCGCGGCGCGCGCCGAGCGCTTCGTCAACTTCCAGGTCGAATCCCTGCTGAAGCCGCTGGTCGACTTGAAGAACGCCGACCAGATCACCGGCATCGGCCGCGGCATCGCCTTCCAGCTGGTCGAGAATTTCGGCCTCATCAACCGCCGCGACATTGCCGAAGAGATGAAGTCGCTCGATCAGGAAGGTCGCGCCGCATTGCGCCGGCTGGGCGTGCGCTTCGGCGCCTACCATGTCTTCGTGCCGGCGCTGGTCAAGCCGGCGCCTGCCGGACTGGTGACATTGCTTTGGGCATTGAAGAATGACGGCAAGGAGAAGCCGGGTTTTGGCGACGTGGTTCACGCCCTGGCGTCGGGCCGCACCTCGGTGGTCATCGATCCGACCTTCGACAAATCCTTTTACAAACTCGCCGGCTACCGCAATCTCGGCCGCCGCGCGGTCCGCGTCGACATCCTCGAGCGGCTGGCCGACTTGATCCGTCCGGCGACCAACTGGAAGCCGGGCCTCGGACAGCGCCCCGACGGCGCCTATGACGGCAACGCCTTCATGGTGACGCCGCCGATGATGTCGATCCTTGGCGCCACCGCCGACGACATGGAAGAGATCCTGAAGGGTCTCGGCTACCGCGCCGAACCGAAGCCTGCCACCGAAGTCAAGGCGCGGCTCGAAGCGCAGGACAATGCCGCGCGCGCAGCCAAACTGGCAGCGGAAGAGGCGGCAAAGGCCGAGCAGGCTGTGGCGGCGGAAGCCGTTGCCGACACTGTCGCTCAGACCACGGCCGAAGGTTCGGAGCCTGATGCGGCTGCCACTGTAGAGGCTGAAATTCCTGCGGAGCCCGTCGCTGACGCAGCCGCGGAGGCTGTTACCGACGCGCAGCCGGAGACGCCCGCAGAGGCCACGGACGACGCGCCGCCAGTAGCCGAAGCCGTTGCTGCAGAAGGGCCCGCCGAAACAGAGGCTGAGCCAGAGGCAAAGCCCGAAGCTGCCGAGGTTGAGGCCGCACCGGCAGAGTCGGCGGCGGAATCCGAAGCTGTCGAAGTCGATGCCGCATCGGCAGAACCGGTCGCCGAGACTTCATCTGCAAGCGAAGACGCAACGGCCGCGGAAACCGCCACCGGCGAGCCCGCTCCAGAGGCTGAAGAACCAAAACCCATCCTTTTGTGGCGGCAGGGTCGTTTCGAGCAGCGCCCACGTCACCGCCATCACGACAACCGCCGGGACAATCGTCCGCGCAACGGGCAGGCTGCGCAGAGCCGCAGCGATGCGCCGGCAGGCACTGAAGCCGCCCCCGGCAGCCGGCCGCCTCAGGAGGGTCGCCGCGAACAGCGCGACGGTGCCGGCAAGCCGCGCTTCGATCGCAGCAAGTTCAAGCCGAGGCCGCAGCCTCAAGGCGAGGCCGGAGAACGGCGCGAGGGCAAGCCGCAGGGTGAGCGTCCCGATCGCCGCGAGAGCCGGCCCGACTGGAAAGGCGGCCGGCAGGACGGCAAGGGCGGCGCACAGAGTGGCAAGCCTGCATTCCAGGCAAAGCCGCGCGAGGAGCGTCCGGTGCGTTTCGATCCGGACTCGCCCTTCGCCAAGCTCGCCGCTTTGCGCGACCAGTTGAAGAAGTAAGTCAAAGGTCCGATGGTTGCCGAAGGCCGCCAGAGAATAGACAAATGGCTGTTCTTTTCCCGCGCGGTGAAATCGCGCTCGCTGGCGGCGAAGCTGGTGGTCGCCGGACGCGTGCGCATCAATCGCGACAAAGCAGCGCAGGCCTCGGATCTGGTCAAGCCTGGCGATGTCCTGACCATCACGTTGGAGCGGCGCATCTTCGTCTGGAAGGTGCTCGGTGCGGGTGTCCGGCGCGGCCCGGCTGAAGAAGCGCGCCTGCTTTACGAGGACATGTCGCCACCGCCGGCGCCGAAGGGCGAGGCCGTTCCAGATGCGATTCCGGCACTGCGCGACGCCGGCAGCGGCCGGCCGACCAAGAAGGAACGCCGCCAAACCGAGCGGCTCATCGGCGACGATTGAAGGCACGCGCGACTTTCACCAACGTCTCGCCCTGGAAATCCATTCCGGAAGCGCCGACACCGGTGAGAATGGCCGCCCTTGCCAGCGGCAGGCAAAGGCGTTACCTCACCAAAAAAGCCCAACAAAATGGGACGTCCCGGAGCCGACCGATGACCTATGTCGTGACCGACAATTGCATAAAATGCAAATACATGGACTGTATCGAGGTCTGTCCGGTCGACTGTTTCTACGAAGGCGAGAACATGCTCGTCATCCACCCCGACGAGTGCATCGACTGCGGCGTCTGCGAACCGGAGTGCCCGGCCGACGCGATCAAGCCCGATACGGAACCGGGCCTTGAAAAATGGCTGCAGGTCAACACCGAATACGCCGAGAAATGGCCCAACATTACCGCCAAGAAAGAGCCGCCGGCAGACGCCAAGACCTTCGATGGCGAGGCCGGCAAGTTCGAGAAATATTTCTCCGCCGAGCCCGGCGAAGGCGACTGACGGTCGCGCCGGTTCGGCCGGCGTGACGCTGCGTAACGGGCATGAGACATGAACTGTCTTGACAGGCGGTGATGGCCCGTTGCCTTCGCTAATGCAGCAAAACCTTGATTCTTCCGACTTTTTGTGCTACATCAGCCAAACATGCCGGTGACACAACATCGATTTATGGCGCAAACGCCCCAAATCACTGAAAGGTGAACTTCTCAATCCGGACCAGAGCGATCTGGGGCAGGCGGTCGCGATATTGCGGTTTGCCGGTCGCTTTTCCGGATGGGTTCGTCTGTTGTGCGGCTAACGGTCGGCCACCCCGATCGCGCGAAGTTTCAGCCGGCGCCGCCACGCCGGCGCTACAACAAGGAGTTCAGGGCGTATGGCAACGATCACCCCGCAGAAGAAGTCCACCGCGGCGCGTCACGGTTTCAAGACCGGCGAGTTCATTGTCTATCCGGCGCATGGCGTCGGCCAGATCGTGTCGATCGACGAGCAAGAAGTGGCAGGCCACAAGCTGGAACTCTTCGTCATCGACTTCCAGAAGGACAAGATGCGCCTGAAGGTGCCGGTCGCCAAGGCGACCTCCATCGGTATGCGCAAACTTTCGGAAGAGGACTATGTCGACCGCGCGCTGAAGGTGGTGCAGGGCCGTGCCCGCATCAAGCGTACCATGTGGTCGCGCCGCGCCCAGGAATATGACGCGAAGATCAACTCGGGCGACCTGATCTCCATCTCGGAAGTGGTGCGCGACCTCTACCGCGCCGACAACCAGCCGGAGCAGTCCTATTCCGAGCGCCAGCTTTACGAGGCGGCACTCGACCGCATGGCGCGCGAGATCGCGGCCGTCAACCGCATGTCGGAGACCGAAGCGGTGCGCCTCATCGAGGTGAACCTCAACAAGGGTCCGAAGCGCGGCGCCAAGGCCGACAACGAGGAAGCCGAGCAGGAAGAAGCTGCCTGAGCTTTTCGTACGCGAAATTCAGAAAACCCGGCCTCGCGCCGGGTTTTTTATTGGGACCCGCCCGCTTCTTGCTTCAACGTGGCGATGAACCGCTTGGTGCGCTGATGCTCCGGGGTAGAAAACACCACGGAAGCCGGGCCCTTCTCGACGACGACACCGGCGTCGAGAAAGACCACTTCCTGCGCGATCTTGGAAGCGAGCCTGAGATCATGCGTCGCCATCACCATGGTCGTGCCTTCGCTGGCGAGCTGACCAAGCACGTCGACCACTTCCTGCGCCAGTTCCGGGTCAAGCGCCGAGGTCGGCTCGTCGCAGAGCAGCACCTTCGGCGACGGCGCCAGCGCCCGGGCGATGGCCACCCGCTGCTGCTGGCCACCCGACAGCGTCGCCGGCCAGGCATCGGCCTTGTGCACCATGCCGACCTTCTCGAGCAGGGCCATCGCCCGTTCGCGCGCCCTCTCAACCGGCCATTTCAGCACCGTCACCAGCCCTTCCATGACGTTCTCGATCACGGTGCGGTGCGGGAACAGCTGGAAGTTCTGGAACACCATGCCGGTCTGCAGCCGCAGGCGCCGGATGTCCCTGGTGGCGACCTTGGTGCCCGGGCGGAATTCCAGCGTCTCATCGCCGATGCGCACCGTGCCGGAGGTCGGGATCTCCAGCAGGTTGATGCAGCGCAGAAGCGTGCTCTTGCCGCCGCCGGAGGGGCCGACAAGGGCGGTGACGCCGCCCTCCTCGATGGCGACGGTGACGCCCTTCAGCACAAGATTGTCGCCGAAGCGCTTCTCGATATTGGTGAGGCCGATCATGAGCGCGCCTCCAGGAAGCCGCCATAGCGGTTGAGTCGTACCTCCAGCCGCGTCTGCAGCGCCGACAGCACCGAACTCAGCGCCAGATAGAGCGCCGCAGCCTGGACATAGAGGATCAGCGGCTCATACGTGGTGGCAACAATGCGCTGCGCCGCCTGGAACATTTCCGGCACCGTGATGGCGGCGGCCAGCGACGTATCCTTGACCAGCGAGATGAAGGTGTTGGACAGCGGCGGCACGGCGACGCGTCCGGCTTGCGGAAGGATCGTGCGCCGCATCGCCTGGCTCCAGCTCATACCGATCGAATAGGCCGCCTCCCACTGCCCCTTCGGCACCGAGCCGATGGCGGCGCGGATGATCTCCGACGTGTAGGCGCCGATGTTGAGCGTGAAGCCGATCAACGCGGCAGGAAAGGCGTCGAGCAATATGCCGACCGACGGCAGGCCGTAGAAGATCAGGAACAACTGCACCAGAAGCGGCGTCCCGCGAAAAATCCAGACATAGAAACGGGCCACGGCAACCAACGGCTTCGGGCCAAACAGCCTGATCAGCGCCGTGACCAGTCCGGCGGCGAGGCCGAAGGCAAACGACAGCAGCGTCAGCGGCACGGTAAAGATCAGCGCCGCCCACAACAGCGTCGGCAAGGAGTCCAGCATCAGTTGCAGCCAGTGCGGCACAGAAGGCCTCCTTGCCAGATCATCTACGGTGCATCAGCCCGCATCCGTCGAGGCGCGGACACAGGACCGGATATCATGCGAAAACCGGCGAGCCGTCAAAGACGGCTCACCGCAAAATATGGAAAGCGGGCCGGTATCGGCCCGCCCGAGAAGAATGCGTTTACTGCGAGACGTCTTGGCCGAAATAGGTGTCGGCGATCTTCTTGTACGTGCCGTCGGCCTTGATGTCGGCCAGCGCCTTGTTGATGGCGGCGACCAGTTCCGGATCGCCCTTGCGCACGATCACGCCGGAATAGTCGGCGTTCTCTTCCTGCGCCGCGATCTTCACATTGGCGTCGGGTTTGTGCTTCTTGAAGTCGAGGAAGGACAGGCTGTCATTGACGGTGGCGTCGGCACGTCCGGTGAGCAGCAGCTGGATCGACTGGTCGAAGCCGTCCGTACCGACGAGCTCGGCGCCGTTGGTCTCGGCGAGCTTGCCGAAGTTCGAGGTCAGCGACTGTGCCGACTTCTTGCCCTTGAGATCGGCGAAGCTCTTGATGTCAGTGTTGTCGCCGCGAACGATCAGCACCGCCTTGGAGGCGATATAGGGATCGGAGAAGTCGTACTTCGCCTTGCGCGCATCGGTGATGCCGACCTCGTTGATGACGGTGTCATAGCGGTTGGAGTCGAGGCCGGCGATCAGCCCGTCCCACTTGCCTTCGAGGAATTCGACTTTCACGCCGAGCTTGTCGGCGATCGCCTTGGCGATCTCGACGTCGAAGCCGACCAGCGCGCCGGAAGCGTCATGATAGGTGAAGGGCGCATAGGTGCCTTCCGTGCCGACCTTGATGACGCCAGCCTGCTTGATCTGGTCGAGGTTGGCGCCGGCGTGGCCTGACGTAACCGCCAGAACCTGCAGCGTTCCGGCAACGATGAGCGAAGTGAGCCATTTCATTTTTCTGTGATCCCGTCTTGGCCGGTGGTCGGCACTTTGTGAAGGGCTGGAAACTGGCAGATGCAGCTCGGCAAAATAAGGAATCGGATTTCAAAGATAGATCATTTCAGAAATCCCATTCTCAAAATCCACACCGACGAACGCGGCGCAAACCTTCAGCGTTCCCGCTTCGCTCCACTCCGTCCAACCGCAGGGCGATTGCGCCGGGGAACATTCCTCGGCGTGGCGAGTTTTGCTGTTGTAGGGCGCAGCGCCGACATTTCAACCGAAGCGCCGACAAGATCGCGGTGGCGAGCCCGCCGGCAAGACCCGGAACAGGAGCGCGGCATGATCGAAGACACGGCAGGACGAACCATGGTCCGCGCGGCGATGAAGGCTCCTTATCTCGAGCGCGAGGAGGAGCATCTTCTGGCCTTGCGCTGGAAGGAAGATAACGACCAGCAGGCGCTGCACCGGATCACCGTCGCGCATATGCGGCTGGTCATTTCCATGGCCTCGCGGTTTCGCCACTACGGCCTGCCGCTCGGCGACCTGATCCAGGAGGGTCATGTCGGCTTGCTGGAAGCCGCGGCGCGTTTCGAGCCGGACCGCGAGGTGCGGTTTTCGACTTATGCGACATGGTGGATCCGCGCTTCGATGCAGGACTACATCCTGCGCAACTGGTCGATCGTGCGCGGCGGCACCAGCTCGGCGCAAAAGGCTCTGTTCTTCAACCTGCGGCGCCTGCGCGCCCGGCTTGCGAACGGTGCCGAACCGATCTCCAACGCCTCACTCTACCGCGAAGTTTCCGTCGCGCTCGGCGTCTCCGAGGCCGACGTGGCAATGATGGATTCCCGCCTCTCGGCTCCCGACTCTTCGCTCAACGCGCCGCTTGCCGACGATGCCGGCACGGCCGAGCGGATGGATTTCCTGATCTCGGACGATCCCTTGCCGGACGAAATTGTCGGCGACACGATCGACATCGAACGCCGCTCGCTATGGCTCAAGGCAGCGCTCGGCGCGCTCAATGCCCGCGAACTCAGGATCATCGAGCAGCGCCGTCTGACCGACGAGGGCGCAACGCTTGAGTCGCTTGGCGAAGCGCTCGGCATTTCCAAGGAACGCGTCCGCCAGATCGAAGCCCGCGCCATGGAAAAGCTGAAGGTTGCGCTGGTCGAGCAGAACCCCGAATTCATGGCGACAGCCGCCTGAACCTTGCCGTCCTGAACCTTATCTATCTGTGACGATCTTGACCTTGTCGCCGGTCGAAACGGCGGCGCCCGGCGACATCGCGTTGAGCACCCTAAACAGGTCGAGCTTGCGGTCGACGCCGACCATCTGCGCGGCGAGCGAGCCCATGGTCTGCCCCGCCTGCACGGTGACGACGCGGATATGCAGCGGCTTCAGCGCCGCCTTCTCGGCCGCGCTGAGGATGCGGAACGAGCCGCTCACCGAGCGCGCCACCGGATCGAGCGTGGTGCTGGCCGAGGGTGCCGCCGTCAGCAGCCGGTAGACCTGGCCGCCGGCGCGGATCACCGCGATGTCGAACTGCCAGCCGTCGGCGCCGGCATGCGCTGTCGCCGCCTCGTTGCCGTTGATGGTTTCCTGCTTCACGCTCGCATCGTCGAGACCGGCCACCCAGCCGCTGCGGATATAGTCGGTCAGCGGGCGGTTCTTGTCGATCGAAACGCCGTCGAAGCGGATCGCCATGTCGCCCGGGCCGGTCGCCGTCACGGCGGCGGCCGAATTGTCGATGACGAAGCCGTCGGGCACGGTGAACGACACGCCGAGGCCAGGATGCAGGAAGGTCTGGCCGCGCACATAGCCTTCTTCCGGCGTATCGCCGTAAAGCAGGCCGTCTATGCCGGCGAGGAAAGCATCGCGGTCGCGCGTGCCAACGCCCGGCGGGCCGAACTGACGGGCATGCCGCTGTGCCAGGTCGATGCGCTGCGGCGTGTTGGGGTGCGTCGCCAGGAAGTCGAGGCTGGCATCGGTGGCGCCGCTGATCGAGCGGAAATCGGTATAGGCCGACATCGACTGCAGGAAGCGGCCGGCGGCGTAAGGATCATAACCCGCCTCGCCGACCGACTTGATGCCGATGGCATCTGCTTCGAGCTCCTGGTTGCGCGAGAACTGCGCAAGCCTGAGCTTGCCGCGGATGAGTGCGGCCTTGGCGGTCGGGCTGTCGCCGAGCACATCGGAGACGACCTTGGTCGCCAGCCCTTCCTCGGCCTCCAGCTGCTGCCGCTGCAGGCCGTGATTGGCGGTGACGTGGCCCATCTCGTGCGCGATGACGGCGGCAAGCTCGGCCGAATCATTGGCCAGTGCCAGCAGGCCGCGCGTGACGTAGAGATAGCCGCCAGGCAGCGCGAAGGCGTTGACGTTGGGCGAATTTAGGATGGTGATGCGATAGGTCTGGGTCGGATTGGCAGACACCACGGTCAGGCTGCCGACGACCTTGGCCACCATACGCTCGAGCTTGGGATCGGAATATTCGCCGCCATAGGTGGCGAGGATGCGCGGATGCTGCGCCTTCGCCATCTCGGCGAGCTTGCTGTTGGCGACGACATTGTCGACGGTGACGGGCCTGTCGGACGGCTGGAAACCGGATTCCTGCACATCCGGCGGCGTGAACATCTGGCAGCTTGCCAGCGCCACGGCCAAGCCGGCCAGCGCAAGGAATCGCGCCAGCGGCTTCATCAACAGTCTGTCCTTGCCGGTCGGCAGATCGGCGTCCCTTCTGTTGTTTGCGGCAAATCACGGCCTATGCCGGACCAGTATGGCCGGACCTAGCCACACTCCTCTGGTCAAGGCAAGCAAACGCCGCATCGTCCAAACCCGGTTTGGCCGTAAATTATGTCCGCTTCCGGGCAATATCTCGTGATCCGGTGTTGACCGGTCCCGAGCCGATATAGCGCCGGAAGGCTTCCGGTCCAGCGCCGTCGAAGAAATCGGCCGCCGTCCCCGCCGCGGCGACCGCGCCATTGTCGAGAAACACCATATCTTGGCCGATGCGGCGCGCATCTTCGGGCTGGTGGGTGACGAACAGAACCGTCATCTTCCGCTCGGCATGGACACTGGCCAAAAGATCCAGCATGTCGTCGCGCAGGGCCGGTCCGAGGGAGGCGAATGGCTCGTCGAGCAGAAGCACCGGCCGGTCGCGCACCAGCACGCGGGCAAGTGCGACGCGCTGCCGCTCGCCACCGGAGAGCTCGCGCGGCAGGCGGTTTTCCTTGCCGGCAAGGCCGACGCGCTGGAGTGCCCCGGCGATCGCCTCGCGGTCGGCGCCGCTTAGGCCGAGCGACGGCGAGCGGCCGAGCCCGACATTGCGCTCCACCGGGAGATGGGCAAACAGATTGTTTTCCTGGAACACCATCGACACTGGCCGGACCGAAGGCGGAGCGGCGCTGACTTCCGCCTCGCCGATCAGCACGCGGCCCGACCCTGGCGCCTCGAAACCGGCCACCAGATTGAGCAGCGTCGATTTTCCGGAGCCGCTTGGCCCCATGATGGCGGTGATCCTGGAAGCGGCAAACTGGACATTGAAGAGAAACGACGCCTCGCCGTAGCTGAACGAAACATTGTCCAGCCGCACTGCTGCCCCGTGTTTCACGTCGGCGCCATCATGGGTGGGCGTCATGCTCGTTCTCCCCGCCCCAGCCGGTCTGCGACAAGCACGAGCGCCAGGCAAACCATGCCGAGCAGCAAGGCCAAGCCGGCGGCGTCCGCGGTCCGGTAACTGCCCATGCGCGCCAGCAAAAGATAAGGCAAGGTCTGCACTGAATCGCTGCCGAACAGCGCGATGACGCCGAGGTCGCCGAGCGACAAGGCCATGGCGAAGGCGAAGGCTGTGGCCAGAGGCCGCCTGAGCGACGGCCAGTCGACCAGAATGAGCCGGCTCCAGCCTGAGATGCCAAGTTGCGCGCAAAGCCGTTCGTGCCGTTCGCTCGCCGCATCATAGGCGGGACGCACGGCACGGATGGCGAAGGGCATTGCCATCACCGCGTTGACGGCAACGACCATGACAGGCGCGACGGCAAAGACGTCGCTGATCGCACTCAACAGCAGGAACCAGCCGGCGCCGACGACGATGGGCGGCACGACCAGCACAAAGCCGGCGCCGGTGTCGGTGGCATGTTCGAGCAGCGTCCGAGGACCGACGCCGCGCATCAGCGCGAGTGCTCGCCGCGCCATGATGAGCGACAACGACAGCGCCACCGCAAGAACCGCCGAGAGCAAGGCAAGCACGACGCTGGTCACCGTCGCCTGTCGCACGGCAGCCTCGCCCGCCAACCGGCCGAGATCGGCGCCAAGCCCGGCGGCCAACGTCGCGGCCATCGGCCCGGCGACGAACAGCAAGGCCAGACCGATCAAGGTGACGTTCAACGCGGTCTCGGCCATGCCGGCGGAAAGATACCGTCGCGGCGCCACCGGCAGATTGGCATCGCCAACCGTGTTGACGCCGAGCCGCATCAAGGCCAGCACGACGACGAAGGTGAGCGCGATCTGCAGAAATGTCAGCGTTACGGTCCGCGCGGGATCGAAATCGAAGCGCAGCGCCTGGTAGATGGCGACCTCCAGCGTCGTGGCGGCCGGCCCGCCGCCCAACGTCAGCACGATGGTGAAGGAGGTGATGCAGAGCATGAAGACAAGCCCGGCAATACCGGGGAGTGCCGCGCGCAGCGCCGGCCATTCGATCAGCCGGAAGGCGGGTCTTGCGCCCATGCCGAGCTGACTCGCCAGCCGCCATTGGTCGGCCGGCACCGTCCCCAGCGCCTCCAGGAACAGCCTTGTGGCCAAAGGCAGGTTGAAGAAGACATGGGCGACGAGAATGCCTGACAGCCCGTAGATGCCCGGCCAATTCCGGCTGCCAAGAATGCCGGCGAAATAGCCGGCATTGCCGTAGAGCGCCAGGATGCCGAGCGCAGCGACGATGGCCGGCAGTGCCAGCGGCAGGGCGAAGAGCTGCAGGATCAGGCCGCGGCCGAAAAAGCGCGGATGCCGCGACAGGGCGCGCGCCACGAACAGCGCCGGCACGACGGAAAGCAGCGTCGAGAGAGCCGCTTGCCACAGCGTGAAGCGGGCGACGCGCAGGAGATAGGGATCGAAGGCGGACGCAGCGCCGGAGAGGTCGCGTGCGCCTTCGAGGATGAGCCCGGCGAACGCGCCGCCGATCAGTAGCGCTATTGCCGAAAGCGCGACGATGCCGGCGGTGATGCGGGGATCGGTCGAACGCGCCGGTACCATCCCGACCCCTACTTGCTCATCACCGCCAGCCATTCATCCACCCAGACCTTGCGGTTGGCCGCGACCTCCTCCGGACTGAACAGCAAGGTCTTGGTTGGCTTGACCAGTCTGTCGAAGGCCGGGTTGAGCGGCTTGTCGGTCTTGCCGGCCGGGTACATCCAGTTGGTCTCGGGAATGACATTCTGGAACTTCGGTCCGGTCATGAAGGCCATGAACTTTTCCGCCAGCGGGTTCTTGGCGCCGGTCGTAGTGATGCCGGCAACCTCGATCTGCAGATACTCGCCTTCCTCGAAAGACGCCGCCTGGTAGCGCTCGGTGTTTTCGGCGACCATGTGGTAGGCCGGCGACGTCGTGTAGGACAGCACCATCGGCGCTTCGCCCTTGGTGAACAGGCCGTATGCCTCGCTCCAGCCCGGCGTCACTGTCAGCACCTTCGACTTGAGCTTGGCCCAGGCCTCCGGCGCCTTGTCGCCATAGACCGACTTGACCCAGAGCAGCAGGCCGAGGCCCGGTGTCGAGGTGCGCGGATCCTGGATGACGATCTTGTCGGTTGCATCGCCTTCGACCAGTTCCTTCAGGCTCTTCGGCGGCACTTTTAGCTTTTCGGTATCGTAGACGACGGCGAAATAGCCATAGTCGAACGGCACGAAGGTGTCGTCGCTCCAGCCGCCCGGCACGTTGACATCGGACACCGCGCCATGCGGCGCGAACAGGCCGGTGGCCTTGGCTTCGGCCGTCAGGTTGGTGTCGAGGCCGAGTACGATGTCGGCCTTGGTCGAGGCCCCTTCGAGCTTGACGCGGTTGAGCAGCGCCACGCCGTCGGCGACCGAGACGAAGTCGAGGGTGCAGCCGCATTCGGCCTCGAATTCCTTCTTCACCAACGGACCCGGACCCCACTCGGCGGTGAAACTCTCATAGGTGTAGACGGTGAGCTTGTCCTGCGCTTGCGCGGGTGCAGTAACAGCCAGGGTGATTGCTGAGATCAGTGCGTATAAAAGCGTGCGCATCGGCGCCTCCTTCGTTCGTGTTGAAAGGAATTGAGGCGTCGGGTTGTCCGAAACGTCTAATCCCTCCGCCGGTACAAACCGGATCAGGTTCAGCGGGTTGGCTGGTTTGCCTCTCAGCCGGTCCGCGAAGATCGCGTCCGGCACCCCGTTAGAGCGTTTCGACACATAGGCCCGGCCGATGTGGCGTGCAAGCGGAACTTTGCCGGGGATCCAGTGCATGTTGCCCAAAGACGCGACGCACGTGAGGCCCGGCCTTCCGTTTCGCAGGCAGGGCTGGTAAGGGCCACGAGATATGAGCACATTCACCATCCTGCTTGGCGGCGATCTCATCCGCACGCCACTGCTCGACCGCCAGATCGAGGGCACGCGCGTCATCGCCGCCGACGCCGGCATCGGCCATGCTCGGATGCTGGGAGTGATGCCCGAACTCTGGGTCGGCGATTTCGATTCCGTGCCGGCGGATTTGCCGGACGATCTGGCCGCCGTGCCGCGCCAGGTGTTTCCGCCCGAGAAAGACCAGACCGACGGCGAACTGGCGATATCAGCCGCACTCGAACGCGGCGCCACCAGCCTGGTTCTCGCCGGCGCCTTCGGCGGCAAGCGTGCCGACCACGCCTTCCTGCACCTAGCCCTCGCGGTGCGCCTGGCCGAAGGCGGGATGGATGTGCTTTTGACCAGCGGCGCACAGGAAGGCATCCCGCTTTTGCCTGGAAAAGCCGGTTTCAGCTACGCCGACGGCACGCTGTTTTCGGTGCTCGGCTTCTCCGACCTTGCCGGCTTGAGCGTCACTGGCGCCAAATGGCCGCTCGACCATGTCGAAGTTGCGTTCGGCTCGTCGCTGACCATTTCCAACGAGGTCAAGGGCCGCCTCGAAATCGCCTTGGGCAGCGGCCGTGCGCTGCTGCTTGCCCACCCCTACCCCTTGCCTGAAAGCTGATCATGGCCCCGCCGCTTCTCAATCTCGACGGGGTCAAGCTCACCTTCGGCGGCACGCCGCTGCTTGACGGCGCCGAACTCAGTGCCTCGGCCGGCGACAAGATCGCGCTGGTCGGCCGCAACGGCTCCGGCAAGTCGACGCTGCTGAAGATCGCTGCTGGAATGATCGAGCCGCAGGATGGCGAAGTGTTCCGCCAGCCCTCGGCGACCGTGCGCTATCTGCCGCAAATGCCCGACATGGACGATTTCGCCAACGTTCGCGCCTATGTCGAGGCGGGACTGGGGCCCGCCGACGATCCCTACCGCGCCACCTATCTGATGGAACACCTTGGCCTCACCGGCGAAGAGAAGCCGAACGATCTCTCCGGCGGCGAGGCGCGCCGCGCAGCCCTTGCCCGCGTCATGGCGCCCGAGCCCGACATTTTGCTGCTTGATGAGCCGACCAACCATCTTGACCTGTCGGTGATCGAATGGCTGGAGGAGGAGCTTGCCCGCACCTCGTCGGCGCTGATCCTCATCTCCCACGACCGTCGTTTTCTCGAGCGCGTCTCGCGCGCCACCGTCTGGCTCGACCGTGGCCAGACCCGCCGGCTCGACAAGGGCTTTGGTCATTTCGAGGAATGGCGCGACCAGGTGCTGGAAGAGGAAGAGCGCGAGCAGCACAAGCTCGGCCGCCAGATCGTGCGTGAGGAGCACTGGCTGCGCTACGGCGTGACGGCGCGGCGCAAGCGCAACATGCGCCGGCTTGGCGAGCTGCAAACCATGCGCCAGCGCTTTCGCGGCCATCGCGGCGCCGAGGGCACGGCGACCCTGGTGGCCAGCGACGCCGCTGAATCCGGCAAGCTGGTGATCGAGGCCAGGAACATCGAGAAGAGTTTTGGTGACCTCACCGTGGTCAAAGGCTTTTCGACCCGGATCCAGCGCGGTGATCGCGTTGGTCTGGTCGGACCGAACGGCGCCGGCAAGACGACACTTCTGAAGATGCTGACCGGCGAGCTGGCACCGGATGCCGGCTCGATCCGGCTTGGCGTCAATCTGGAGATCGCCACGCTCGACCAGAAGCGCGAGGCCGTCGACCCGGCCGAGACGCTGGCGCATTACCTCACCGACGGGCGCGGCGAAAATCTCGTCGTCAATGGCGAGCAGCGCCACGTCGTCTCCTACATGAAGGACTTCCTGTTCAAGCCGGAGCAGGCGCGCACGCCGGTGCGCGAGCTTTCCGGCGGCGAGCGGGCACGCCTGCTGCTGGCTCGCGTGCTGGCGCGGCCGGCGAACCTTCTGGTGCTCGATGAGCCGACCAACGATCTCGACATGGAGACGCTGGAACTGCTGCAGGAATTGGTCGCCGGTTTTGCTGGCACTGTCATCCTGGTCAGCCACGATCGCGATTTCCTCGACCGCACCGTGACCAGCGTGATTGCGCCTGACGGCGGCGGCCGCTGGATCGAATATGCCGGCGGCTATTCCGACATGCTGGCGCAGCGCGGCGGCACCAGGCTGGAAGACCGCAAGGCGAGGCCGAAGGACGCTGGCGAAGCGCCGGCCACAGCTAGGTCAGAACCCGCGGCTCCGAAAGCTCCGGCCAAGAAACTCTCGTTCAAGCAGAAATTCGCGCTGGAATCGCTGCCGAAGAAAATCGAGGCGGTGACCGCATCGATCTCAAGGCTGGAGAACAACATCGCCGATCCCGCCTACTACGAGCGCGATCCGGCCTCGTTCCAGAAGACCATTGCCGCCCTCGACAAGGAGCGCTCCACGCTGGCCGCGCTCGAGGAGGAGTGGCTGGAGCTGGAGATGCTGCGCGAGGAGATGGAAGGTTAGAGCTGGGCCTTCTCTGACAGCAGCCTGTCACAGGCAGGCATCGCAGATCGCGGCGATGTGCCTTGCGTCCGTACCACAGCAGCCGCCGAGCACGCAGATGTGGCCGAAACGGTCGCGCATCGCGCGATAGCGCCGGCCGAGGTCGACCGGATCGCCGGGATCGAGCTCGGTCGCCGCGTCGAGCTCGGCATGGCTCTTGGCGGACGCGTTGGCGCGCACGCCGCGAATGCGGCCCACCCAGCCTCCGTCGCCGGCAAGAACGGCGTCGAAATGGCTGGGGTGCGCACAGTTGATCATGAAATAGGCCGGTGCGCCGTCGGTTTCGTCGTCAACGGTTTCGATGGCATCCTTCAGGCTCTCGCCGGAGGGCAGGCGCCCATCGGTCTCGACAGTGAAGGAGAGCACCGACGGAAGGCCCGATGCCATTGCGGCGCAGGCTATTCCGGCCGCCTCGTGCGAATAGGTCATGGTGATGGCGCTGACCATATCGGCGCCGGCGTCGCGGAACGCCTTGATTTGCTCGATGTGATAGTTTTCGGCTTCGGCCGTCGTCATCACCGCATCGACACGGTAGCCGTCGCCGCGCGGTCCGACCACTCCATTCACAAGGACGACCATCCCGCGCGCGACGTAAGGCGCACCGAGCGCCCGTGCCCACGAGACAGCGTGCCGGTTGGCGGCCGACAGCGCCTTATCCGAGTAGCCGAGCTTCCCGCCCCAGTCCGGATTGGCGCGCCACGTCGGCGTGTCGAGCACGAAGCCGACGCCGCGCTGTTCGGCGATATCCAGAAACTGGCGGAAATAGCGAGCGAGCCTGTCTTGGCCTTCTTCCTCACCGAGCAGGGGAAAAGCGGCAAAGAACGGCAGATCGAGCCCATGCATGAAGACGAGCGACGTTTCGAGGCCGCCATCCGTCAGGAGAACGGTTTCGCCCAGCTCACGAAGATCGATCTTCGCATTGGTCATCGCCCGTGCCCGGTTTCGACCTGCCGTTTAAGTGAGTATAGCATCTGAAGACAATTTCTCCCATGTCCCCAGAGCAATTCCAGGAAAAGTGCGTAGCGGTTTTCCGCCCGGAATTGCGTAAAAACAAAGAGTTAGAGCGGCTCAACGATTCTACCGATGTTGGACCGCTCTAGGAAGCAGGCTCGTGCGCACCGCGATCGGACACCGCCATTGCCGCTGCGCGCAAATGCGCATAGATTATGCGCATGTTGCGGAGGTCACCATGCGCAAGCTTGCCTCGAACGCGATCCGCCAGCCGGCGAACCTGTCGATCGATTCCAATCTCATGAAGGAAGCCAAGGGGCTGGACGTCAATGTCTCGCGCGCCGCGGAAGCCGGCATCGCAGAGGCCGTGGCTGCCGAAAAGACGCGGCTGTGGAAGCTGGAGAACCGTGCCACGATGGAAGCGTGGAATGAATACGCCGAAAAGCAAGGAATACCGCTGGAAGAGTACCGGCAATTCTGATGGCCCGCTATGATGTCTTCGCGGGTCGCGTCGAAGGCAGCTATTTGCTGAACGTGCAATCCGATCTGCTCGACCATCTCAGGACACGCGTGGTGATCCCGCTTCTCCCGATCCAGGCCGCACCACCGGCGATTCGAAAACTGCATCCCATCGTCGAGATCAATGGCCGAAAGCTGCTTGTGGCCACCCATCTGATCGCCACGGTTCCGACCAGCGAACTGGGTGAAATCAGGTTGAACATCACCAAGCATCACGACGACATCGTCGGCGCGCTCGACATGTTGTTCCAGGGTTTCTGAATTGTCGGGCCGAGCTTTGCTCAGCCCGACGTCTTGGCCTGCCAGGCCTTCAGCGCCTCGTCGAACACCTTCTCGCCGGGGATGCCCTTCTCCATGGTGAGCAGCGCCCGCCGTCCGGTCTTGTAGACAACCGGCACGTCGATCCAGTCCTGGCCGCGGAGCAGGGTAAGGTTGGCGTCCTCGTCCGCCTTGGTGTCGTTGAGCGCGACAAGGAAGAAGCCGTCGGCGATCTTAGCCGGGATGCCGATCAGCGGGCTGCCGGCATCCTGCTCCGAGCTCTTCATGGCGATGCGCAGGATGTTGTCGACGCCGCCACCGTCAAAGCTTTCCGGCGTCAGGAAGATCATCTCGATGATGTGGCTGGCCGGCAGCGTCTGGTCGGTGTTGCGCCTGATCGTCATGCGCAGCTGGATGTCCTTGCCCGGAATGGTCGCTTCGGCCCGGATCGCCGGCTCGGGCGGCAGGTCACCGCCGGGCGATTCCTGCACCAGCGACCAGACGATATTGCCAGGCTCGGCCGAGCCTTGCGCGGTGCTTGTGCGTTCTTCGTAGAAGATCGCTTTCTGACCGACCGGCAGCGTGGCCTCGGCGGGTGCGGCCGCCGGTGCGGCAGGCGCGGCCGGTGTGGTGCCGGCCGCTGGCGGCGCAGTCGGAGCGGCGGCAGTAGCGTCAGCCGGTGC